>CAZPJE010000263.1:0-23829 GCA_964586725.1 uncultured Steroidobacteraceae bacterium
TGCTGGCCCTGCCGATCGGCGTCCTGTGGTGCTTCAAGGCGGTGCCGCAGGGCGTGCAGCAACAAGCAGAGGCGCATCCGCCGGGCTGGCGCGAGCTGTTCGCCATTCCTCGCCGCAACAAGCCGTTCGCGCGATTGATGACGGCGTATTTCATCGACCGGCTGGCCATGGGCACCTATTTCTACGCCCAGCCGCTGTTGATCGGGATCGCGCTCGACATGCAGGCCAACCTGCTGGCCTTGAGTCTCGCGAACACGCTGGCCGCGGTGCTGCTGGCGCCGCTGTGGGTGCCGATCACCCGCAGGCTGGGCAAGCATCGGACCTATTGCCTTGCCAACGTCGTGACCATCGCTTCGTACATCGTGCTGTTCATGGCCGGGGTCGGCGATGTCTGGGTCGTGATGGCGTCCTACATCCTGATGGGCCTCGGCAATGGCGGCACCATGATCACGCCGCCCGCGATGGCCGCGGACGCGGCGGACCACGATGAACTGCAGTCGGGCAACGCGCAGATGGGCGGCCACATGGCTTTCCTCGCGTTCGTGTTCAAGGCGGGCATGGCCTTCGGCCCGCTGGTGGGCGGACTGGCGCTGGCCTGGTTCGGCTACCAGCAGACGGGGCAGGCCGTCGACGCCGATAGCCTGTTCGGCATCCGCTTCACTGCCAGCTGGCTGCCGGTGCTGCTGTTGATTCCGCCGCTGCTGCTTATGTGGAACTTCCCGATCGATGCGCGCCGCCATGCCGATATCCGCGCTGAACTGGAGAGTCGTCGCACATGAGGTGGCTGAAGCTGCTGGGCAAGATCCTGCTCGCCCTGCTGGCGCTGCTGGTGGCGATCGTCCTGTTCTTCTACGCGCGTGACCCCGCCGTGGTCCGGCGCCTGCTCACGGGACCTGGCATGGGCGTGGTCACCGAGACGCAACGCAACTCGCCCAAGGAGTCGGTGCCGGGCCGCGAGCGCGACGACATCATGACCGGACCACCAGACGCGTTCGACCCGGCCGCGCTGCAGGCGGCGGAGGCCTATGCGACGCAGACGAACAGCGTCGCCTTGCTCGTCTATCACCGCGGCGTGCTGCGCCACGAGAAGTACTGGCCCGGGTTCGACCGCGACACGATCACGGATCCGTTCTCGGCGCACAAAACGGTCATGGGCTTGCTGGTCGGGGCGGCGATCGCAGACGGCTTCATCGAATCGATCGACCAGCCCGCGTCGACCTGGTTGACGGAGTGGGCGTCGGATCCGCGTCGCGACATCACGCTGCGACATCTGCTGCAGATGTCGAGCGGCCTCGATACACCACCCTTCGGCACCTGGACCGGCTTCCGCATCACGCTCGGCAGCGAGCTGGAAAAGACCGTGCTGGGTCTGTCACTGGCCAAACCGCCCGGCACGGATTTCCAGTACAGCAATGCCAGCTCGCAGCTCGTCGGGATCGTGCTCGAGCGCGCCACGGGCAAGCGCTATGCGCAGTACCTGTCCGAGCGGTTCTGGCAGCGGCTCGGCGCGCCGACGGCGCAGGTCTGGCTGGATCGCGAAGGAGGCATGGCCCGGACTTTCTGCTGCCTGTACACGACGGCGCGCAGCTGGCTGCGGGTCGGTCGCCTGATCCTGGACGGCGGGCGGGTCGATGGCCAGCAGCTGGTGCCCGAGTCTTGGATCCGCGCGATGACGACGCCGGCGCCGACCAACCCGAACTACGGCCTGCAGATCTGGCTTGGCTCGCCGCCGGGCAAGGAGCGCCGCTACAACGACCGCACGGTCAAGGCGTTTCACTCGGAGCCGTTCGCGCGCGAAGACATGATCTACATCGACGGCTTTGGCGGCCAGCGTGTCTACATCGTGCCGTCGGAGCAGTTGATCATCGTGCGCACCGGCGAGGCGCTGCTCGATTTCGACGACGCCATCATTCCCAACGCGATCCTGCGCGGGCTGCGTCCAGCGCCGGAGGCAACCCAGGAGATCCCATGAACGGAGCAGGTGCAGCGCCGGCATCCCGCGCGCTGGTGACAGCAGAGCGCATCCTGTCGGTGCTGATTTTCGCCGCAGTGATTTGGCAGCTCTACCAGTCGACCAAGGTCGGCGTCACGCCGCGCGGCACGGCGGCGCGCGAGGCCTTGCAGCACAACCATGTGTCGCTCGGCCTCACGCTGCTGGTGCTCGTGGTGGGGCGGCTCTGGATCTGGGCGCGCATGCCGCGTCCGGCGCGCCCGGCGCGCGTGCCGGCCGCAGCCGATGCGCTGGCCCGGCACTGCAACTTCGCGTTCTACCTGACGGTGCTGGCGCTGTGCATCACGGGTCCGCTGTTTGCGTGGTCTGAGGGCCACGCGGCCAGCTGGTATGGCGTCGTGACCTTGCCCGCTTTGGTCGAGCCGAGCTATCGAGCCTCGGTCACGTTCGGCTATCTGCACAGCGTGATCGGCTTCTGGATCCTCTACCTCGCGGCGTTTAGCGTCCTCGTTGCGCTGTGGCAGCTGGTCCGCTACCGCATCTCGCCACTGCGGATGCTGCCGGGATTCGGCTGGGGGCGTTGAGATGAGCGATCCCAACATCTATTCGACCGGCGCGAAGCTGCTGCATGCGGCGGTGTTCGGCGCCCTGCTGGCCCTCGCTGCGTGGACACCCTATCGGGTGTTCGGTGTGGTGCCGTTTACCACTGGCAAGCAGCTGGTCGAGTCGGGTCCGCCGCCGGCGGTCGATCCTTACCTCGACGTCGGCGCCGCGCCGGTGCTGACCGGACAGACCGAGAAGGATTTCATGTGGTGCAGGTTCTGCCACAGTTTCGAACAGGGCGGCTCACACGCCGTCGGTCCGAACCTGCATCGCGTATTCGGTCGCCGCGCCGGAAGCGCACCGGGTTTCTATTACTCCGAGGCGTTTGTCGAAGCAGGCAAGGGCGGGCTGGTCTGGGACGAGGCGAAGATCGACGCGCTGATCGCTAACCCCGAAGCGTTCCTCGACGGCCGTCACCGCATGCGCTACGCCCCGGTCGAGGATCCCGTCGCCCGACAACAGATCGTCGCGGCGCTGAAGGCCGCGACGAAATAGGGCGTATCAGCCTCGCTCAGCGCTGCTCGAGTCGGGCCAGCGCGTCCTCTGGCGCGCGACTAGCTTCGGCGCGGGCGTCCCCGGCCACATACTCGCGCAGGAACGCGACGCTCGCGGCGTTGAACGCCGCGACGTAGCTCGCGGCCTGCGGCGAGCGCGGCAGATCGTCCCGGCCCACCGCGCCGCCGAGATAGTGATCGGCGCCCTCGAGCGTCAGCAGGTACTTGTTGCCCGGTGAGATCAGGTCATAGGGTTGCCGGCGCCACTGGTATCCGGTGAGTCCGGGGGCCTGCGCCAGGTCGTCCGTGCCGACCGTGACCAGCGTCGGCAGCGTCAGGCGCGCGAAATCCGCGGGTCGCAGCAGAGGTTCCATCGCGCCGGCGCCGCTGAAGATGATGACGGCGCGGACGTTCGCGAGTCGCCGCTCGATGGTCTGCCCGGTGGCGACGTCCTGATAGCTCGCGCCGCCCAGGGTCTGGGCGACGAGGCCGCCGAACGAGTGACCGGTCGCCGCGATCCGCGTCGCGTCGACACGGCCCTGTAGCGTCGGCACGGCGGCAACGATCGCGTCGAGCCCGGCGACGACCGCATGCATGTCATCGAGCCGCCACCCGAACCAGCGCGGCTCCTGTGATCCACGCCGCGTGCCGAGCCGGGTCGAGTCACGGTGCGTCGGTGCGATGACGACGAACCCCGCGCGCGCCCACGCCGTCAGCACGCTGTCGTAGTCCTGCCCGGATGAATAGGCGCCATGCGAGAACAGCACCAGCGGCAGACGCCGGCCGCGCTGCGGTGCCCACACGCGCAGCGGCAGTTCGCGCTCGGCGTCGATGCGCAGTGGGATATCGAAGCTCGCCAGCGCGCCTGCGGTGCGCGCGGTCGTGCAGGCGCTCAGCGAGAGTGCAAAAGCGGTGCTGCCAAGCAGCAGTTCGCGACGCTGCATCTCAGTGCACCCCGAGCGCGAGCCGCGCGGCGGCAGCGCCGGCGAGCCGCCCGAGTGTGATCGCCATGCAAAGGCCTGCCCCCGGCAGGTAGCCCGTGACCTCGGGCCCGGAAATGCTGCGGGCGGCGCCACCGCCTGCGAACAGGTTCGGCAGCGGTGTGCCATCCGGTCGCAGCACCTGCGCGTGCTGGTCGATCGCCAACCCGCCCTGGGTGTGGAACAGCGCACCGGTGACGCGGACCGCGCACAGCGGCGAGCCGAGCGGCGCGACCGTGTCGAAGCGGCGACCGAACCGATCCGGTTGCCGCGACGCGCGCGCTGCGTCGACCGCGGCCAGTTCTGCCGCCAGCGACCCGGCCGGCCATTGGCACAGCCGCTCGAGCTCGGCCACGGAACCGGCGCGGCGGATCGCGCCGATCTCCTCGAGTTGCCGCTGCTCGACCGAGTGCGCGCTGCACGCCTCGTGCAGCCGTTGATCGAACACTACCCACGCGAGGCCTTGCGGCTGGGCGAGCACCGGGACGCACATGCCCGAGATGTTGGCGTTCTCGTGCGTGAAGCGCCGGCCTTCGATATTGACCAGCACGCCGCCCTCGAGCAGCAGGGGGTGGGGCACGATGACCTGCTGCGGATCGGCGAGCGTGCCGAGGCCCTGGTAGGCGCTCATGTCGGCAGTGGCGGCCCCGAGTTGCCGACCCCAGGTGATGCCGTCGCCGCGATTGCCCTCGTGGCCGAAATAGCGGGCGTTCGCCAGTTCCGGAATCTCGCGTTCGACCATCCCGTGATTGCCGCCGAAGCCACAGCAGGCGAGCACGACAGCCTGCGCGCCGACTTCCTCGACGGTGCCGCCGGGTCGCGCGATCCGCAGCCCCGTCACACGACCCTGCTCGTCGGCGTACAAGTCCGTGACGCGGGCTTCCGTCATCAGTTGCGCGCCGGCGCGATCCGCCGCGTTGCCGAGCAGCGCAAGCAACTCCTCGCCGCTGCGGCCGGGTGGTATGTGCAGGCGAGGGTGGCTGTGGCCAAGGCCGGTCCACTTGAAGTCGAGCAGCAGCGGCACCGCGTGCGTCGCGGTGAGCCAGTCGACCGTCGGACCGGATTCTGCGGCGACCGTGCGCGCGAGCACCGCGTCGGCGCGACCTTCGGTCTTGGCCATGATGTCGGCGAAGAACTGCTCGGCTGAGTCAGCGATGCCATGGCGGCGATGTTCAGCGGACGCGGCGGCGCACATGGCGCCCAGCGACATCGAGGTGCTGCCCCAGGGACGCTTGTCGCGTTCTAGGATCAGCACGTCGGCGCCCGCGTCGCGCGCCGCCAGCGCGGCCGTGAAGCCGCAGGCACCCGCGCCAACGACGACGACAGGGACGGTGAAGTCAAATGTGCGGCTGGGATCAATGATGACGCTCATGGTGCGAACTGTAACAGCGGTCGGGCTTGCGGTTGCGGCGTAGCGCGCTCCATAGTCCGTGGCAGAAGATTTCGTGATCCAGCGGGTAGTGACCATGCAGCAAGCCATCCAGTTGATGCCGGGCGCCGTCGACGGTGCCATCGCCGAGCTCGAGCGCATCCTCGGCCGGGAATATGTGATCACCGACAGGGCAGAGCGCGAGTTCTACTCCACCGACGTCTACCGAAGCGGTGAGTTGCCCGCAGCCGTGATTCGCCCGGGCAGCACCGAAGAGCTGTCGCGCGCGCTGCAGGCCATCGCGCCGGCGCGCCTGCCGATCGTGCCGCGCGGCGGCGGCATGTCCTACACCGATGGCTATCTGCCGAAACAGGCCAACGCGATCATGGTCGACATGCTGCGGATGCAGCGGGTGCTCGACGTCAATCCGGACGACTGCTGGGTGACCGTCGAATGCGGCTCGACCTGGAAGGCGCTCTATGACCACCTCGCGCCGCGTGGCGTGCGCACGCCGTACTGGGGGCCGTTGTCGGGCCTGCGCTCTAGCATTGGCGGCGCGCTGTCGCAGGGCAGCATTTTCCTCGGTTCGGGGCGCTACGGTGCGGCGGCCGAGAGCGTGATCGGCCTGGATGTCGTGCTCGTCGATGGCACGGTGCTTCATCTTGGCAGCCACGCGAACCAGCACGGCGATCCGTTCTTCCGCCAGTTCGGCCCCGACCTGATGGGGATGTTCCTGTCCGACTGCGGCGCGCTCGGCATCAAGACGGCAGCGACGTTCCGGCTGGTCCGGCCGCTGCCGGAGTCGCGGTATCTGTCGTTCTCGTTCGACAGCCACACGGCGCTGTTCGCCGCGATGGCCGAGGTCGCGCGCGCCGATGTCGTGGCCGAGCAGTTTGGCTTCGATCCGGGCTTGCAGGCGGTTCGCATGAAGCGCGTCAGCCTGGCCGAGGATGTCAAAGTCGGGCTCAAGGTCATGACGGGCGCCGGCGGCTTGATCAAGGGCCTGAAGGAAGGCGCGAAGATGGCGCTGGCCGGTCGCAATTTCCTGCAGGAAGGCACCTTCTCCGTGCACCTGTCCGTCGATGGTCGCGATGCCGCTGATGCCGATTCCAAGGCGGAGGTGGTGCGCAGCATCATGTCGCGCGCCGGTCGCGAGGTGGAGAACACCGTCCCGAAGGTCATGCGCGCGAATCCGTTCGCGGAGCTCAACAGCATGCTGGGACCCAACGGAGAACGCTGGGTGCCGGTGCACGGCACGGTGCCATTCTCGAAGGCCGCGCAGATGTACGAGCAGTGCGAGGCGGTGTTCGAGCGGCACCGTGAAGCGCTCGAGCGTCACGACATCGACCACGGTTACCTGTGCTGCACGGTGGGCGGCGCGGGCACGCTGCTCGAGCCGGTCATGTACTGGCCGGACGCGCGCAACGTCTTCCACGAGCGGGTGCTGGAGCGCGACTACCTCGCCAAGCTGCCCAGTTATCCGGCCAATCCCGACGCTGCGGCGGCCGTCGCGCGCCTGCGCGGTGATCTTGCCGCGGCGTTCATGAAGGCCGGTGCGGTCAGTTTCCAGCTCGGCAAGTTCTATCTGTACCAGGAAGGGCTGGAACCGACGTCCGCGCGCTTGCTCGCCCAGCTCAAGGGGATGTTCGATCCTGAGGGACGCATGAATCCCGGGGCACTGGGCCTCGGCAGATGAGCGACGTCAGCGTCGGGCCCCTGAAGCGCATCACGCTGTGGGTGCGCGACATTGACGCCTCGCTGGCGCTCTATCGGGATGCGCTGGGACTCTCGGTGCTCGAGGACAAACGCCTCGCTGGTCCACAGATCGCCGGCATGGTGGGGCTCGCGCAGGCGGAACTGCGCATCGTGCATCTCGGGCCCACCGGTTCGACGCAGGGCTGGATCGGGCTCTACGCGATCCAGAACACCGCGCCGCAGCCGATGGCGGCGTTGGCGCCGCCGGATGGCTTTCCGCGCTATGGCCAGGCGACGCTGGTTTTCACGACCTCTCAGCTTGCGGCGATCGTGCCGCGCTTGCGCGCGCTTCCGACCATTCGCTTCATCACTGGACCCACGGAGTACGTCAAGACGACGCCGGGGGAGGCCACCCCGCCTGGCAGATACTCCGAGCTGATCTTCTTCGATCCCGATGGCGTGCCGGTCGCCCTGATGGGTTACGAGCCGCCTTGAGCACGGGCCGGTTCAGGGAGCGCCCAGCACCGGTTTGGCGACGCCAAGGAATGCGATCGCGGCGACCAGCAGCCATAGCAGCATAGCGTAGGGCGTGGCGCGTGCCTGCGCCGCCGCGATGCGCGCGTTGGCGGCCGCGGCGGCAACGCTGTCGCCGTCGGCCGCGTGACGCAGCGAGCCAAAGCCGGCCGCCCAGTCGCGCAGCACGCCGCGCAGCAGCAAGCCGAGCGTGACGACCCCGCCGAACAACAGCAGCTTGACGGCCAGCCAGGGTGCGAATACCGGCGCCCCGGTCAGCAGGCTTGTCGCGCCTACTGCCACGAAGCCGGTTGCGACGGCCACGCGGACCGCGCGATCGATGCTCGTCCAGATCGCGGCGCTCGTATGCTGTGGCCGCAGCGCGACCAGCCATGCCAGCGCCAGCCATGCCATCGACGCAAGCCAGGCCAGCGGCAGCCAGCCCGCGAGGAAATCAGCGACGCCGAGCTTCAGAGCCAGCGTCGCACCCACGGGCACCATCAGGATCAGTGCGGTGCGCGGCCCCATGTCGATCTTGAGGAGCAAGTCGAGGAACCGCAGTCGCTCGGCCAGCGGCAGGTCCGCCCGCGCGACGTAGCGCGCCGCGAGGAACACGCCCAGATCCGCGCCCAGCCAGTACACGAACAGCAGGATGTGCACGTACTGCCAGAGGGCGTAGTCGACCGGCATCAGCCGGTCTCCATCGGCAGCGCCGGGTCGGGTCCCCATTCGTTCATCGACGCATCGTAGATCTGCACGTCGTCGCGTCCGGACAGCAGCAGCGCAAAGGCATTCGTCGTCGCTGAGATGCCACCGCCGCAGTACGTGATGGTGGGGCGCTCCGCGAGCGCGCCCACCGCCGCCAGCCGCGCGGCCAGGGTGGCTGGCTCGAGGAAGCGGCGGTCCTCGCCGAGAAGCTCGGTGGCCGGAAGATTGACGCTGCCAGCGATGCGTCCCGGGCGGCCGTAGGGTGCGACCTCGCCACGGAATACCGCGGGTGCCAGCGCGTGCATCAGCACGCGATCGCCGCTGCGCACTGCCGCGAGCACCTCGTCGCGACCGACGAACACCGGGCGCGCGGCGCCCGCCGGGAAGGTCGCCGACGGATAGCTGCGCGCGCCACTTTCGACCGGTCGAGCTTCGGCCTGCCAGCGATCGAAGCCGCCATCGAGCACCCGCACGGCACCGAACCCGGCGGCGCGCAGCATGAAGAACGCGCGGGTTGCCCACCAGGTGGGGCCGCTGTTGTAGAGCACGACCCGAGATTGCGGTCCGATGCCGATCCGGCCCGCGGCGGCAATGAGCTGCTCGCGCGGCGGCATCATGAAGCGCAGCCGATGAGCGGTATCGGCGAACTCGGTCAGCAGGTCGAGGAACGCGGCGCCTGGAATGTGCGCGGCCAGGTAATCGGCATGGCCGCTGCGCACTTCGTAGCCCCCCGGGCGCGGGGCGAGGTGGACGGTCGTGTCGTAGATCCGTAGCAGCGGATCGCCGAGCTGCTCTTGCAGCGCGGCGGTGTCAATCAGCAACGATCGGCTCATGCAGTGCTCCGCGAATGGCGGCCGGCGCGGCTCGCGCGGCCTTGCGATCGGCGGATCGAGTTCCTAGACTCGTCCGCCACGGAATCGGCCTCGACAATGGACGGACCCAGAATGACCACAATCGTCGTACTGTTCAATCTCAAGCCCGGCGTCAGCGTGGCCGACTACGAGCGCTTCGCCCTCGAGATGGACATCCCCGAGGTCAACCGGCTGCCTTCGGTCGAGAAGTTCGAGGTGCTGAAGTCGCAGGGCCTGATGGGCGGTGGCGCTGCCCCGTACGCCTACATCGAGATCCTGCGGTTGCGCGATCCGGAGCAACTGGGCAAGGACGTGCAGTCGCCGACCATGCAGCAGGTGGTGAGCACCTTCCGCAGCATGGCTGACAATCCGTTGTTCATCGTCACCGCGCCCCTGTGAGTCCCGCGCCAGCGCGGTTCTACGGCTGGTGGGTCATCGTGCCCGCCGTGTTCGTGATCCTGCTGGTCACGAACGGCTTGACCGTGGGCGGCATTGCCGCGTTCGATCCCACGCTGATCCGCGAACTGGGCGTGCAGCGCGGTGACATCAAGCTCGGCGATGCGATCCAGCTTGGCGTCACAGCCATCCTGACGCTCGCGTCCGGGTGGATCGCGGATCGCTACGGGGTCCGCGTCGTCATGGTCGTCGGCAGCCTGGCGCTGGCCTGGGGTTTCTATTCGCTCGGGCACGTTGACAGTCTCGCCGAGTACTACTGGTCGCGCTTCTGGATGGGCGTGGGCCTGTCTGGCGCGGGCCTGGCGATCTGCGTGGTCGCTGTGTCCCGCTGGTTCCTGCTGCGCCGCGGCCGAGCGCTCGGCATCGTGCTCGCGGGCACCAGCCTCGGCAACGCCTTCTTCCCCTGGGTGTTCACCAGGCTGATCGCGCTCGATGGCTGGCGCGAAGCGGCGATGTACGCGGGCTGGGCGCTGCTCGCGCTGGTGATTCTCGTCATGCTCGCGGTGCGAGAATGGCCTGAGAAGATGGGGCTGCAGCCGTACGGCGCGGACCAGGTCGCCCCAGTGGCTGCAGGTTCCGACCTGCAGGGCCCGGAGCTCAGCTATGCGCAGATCCTGGCGCGGCCTGAGTTCTGGCTGATGGGCGTGGCGGCATTCGCCACGTTCTATGCGATCCTCGGCGTCAACAACAACATGATCCTGCACATGCAGAATCTGGGCGTCAGTGCCGAGATCGGCGCGCTGGTGGCCATGCCGTTGTTCCTCGCCGGCCTGATCGGCAAGCTGGCGTCGGGCTGGCTGACCGACATCTTCGGTCGCAAGCCGGTGTGGCTCGTGAGCCTGGCCTGCATGCTGGTCGCAGCAGCGCTGCTGTCGACGATGCTGACCGGCTTGGTCGCGGTGGCCGCGGTGCTGATGGGTCTCGGTTGGGGTGCGAACTACACCTTGTTACAGGCCGTCGCGGGCGACATCTTCGGCGCCCGATCGCTTGGCCGGGTCATGGGTGCAGTCACCGTCCTCGACGCCGGCGGCGGCGCACTGGGTCCTTGGGTTACCGCGCGGATCGCCGATCGTTTCGGTGATTACCAGGCGGGGTTCCTCGTCGTCACGGTGCTGATCGCGGTCGCGTTCGTCTGCGCCAGCCTGCTGCGAGTGTCCACGCCCGATGTCGAGGTACGCCGCCCATGATGCGCTATGCCCTGGGCCGGCTCGCGGGCGTCGTGCCGACGCTGTTCATCATCATCACGCTGTCGTTCTTCATCATCCGCATCGCGCCGGGCGGACCCTTCGACGAAGAACAGGCGCTGCCGCCCGAGATCAAGGCCAACCTCGAAGCCGCCTACGGTCTCGATCGGCCACTGCACGAGCAGTACCTGCGCTATCTGTCCGGCCTCATGCGCGGCGACTTCGGCCCGTCATTCAAGTTCAAGGATTTCTCGGTCACGGAACTGATTGCGCAGGGTTTGCCGATCAGCCTGATGCTGGGACTATCCGCCGTGCTGCTCGCGTTGCTCGTCGGCATTCCGCTGGGTGCGATGGCGGCGCTGCGCCACAACAGCGGCACGGACTACAGCATCATGGGTTTCGCCGTGCTCGGCATCGCGTTGCCGAGCTTCGTCACGGGCCCGCTGTTCGCGCTGGTGTTTGGCCTCTATCTGCGCTGGTTGCCGGTGGCCGGATGGGAGACCGGGCAGTTGCGCTACCTGGTGCTGCCGGTGATCACGCTCGCGCTGCCAGTCATCGCCTACATCGCGCGGCTCACGCGCGGCAGCCTGCTCGAGGTGTTGCGCTCGAACTTCGTGCGCACCGCGCGGGCCAAGGGATTGTCCGAAACTCAGGTGCTGCTGAAGCACGCGCTGCGCCCGGCGCTGCTGCCCGTCGTCAGCTACCTCGGACCCGCGACGGCCTTCGTCGTCACGGGCTCGCTGGTCGTTGAAACCGTGTTCGGCTTGCCGGGCAGCGGCCGCTATCTCGTGCAGGGCGCGATCAATCGCGACTACACGCTCGTGATGGGAATGATCGTCGTGTATGGGTCGCTGACGCTGCTGCTGAACCTGATCGCCGATCTGCTCTACGGCTGGCTCGACCCGAGGGTGCGCTATGAGTGACGTGGTCGTGGCGCCTGTCAGTGCGGAAACCGTCAGCTCGCGCGGCTTCTGGGCCGATGCCTGGCGGCGCCTGCGCCGCAATCGAGCCGCGATGGTCGCGGCGGTCATCATCGTCGTCATCACGGTGCTGGCGTTCTTCGGCCCGGCGCTGTCGCCGCACAGTTTCGACGCGATCGACTGGGACCACATGGCCGTGCCGCCGGGCGGACCGAACGATCACTGGCTCGGCACCGACCGCCTCGGGCGCGACCTGTTCGTGCGCACCCTGCACGGCGTGCAGATTTCGCTGCAGATCGGCCTGCTGGCCACGCTCGTCAGCTTGACCATAGGCCTGACGTTCGGCGCCACCGCTGGTTATCTCGGCGGGCGCATCGACAACCTGATGATGCGCTTCGTCGACATCCTGTACGCGCTACCGTACATCTTCATCGTCATCATCCTGTCGACGCTGTTCGACCGCGGCAATATCTTCGTGCTGTTCCTCGCGATCGGCGCCGTCGGCTGGCTGACGATGGCGCGCATCGTCCGCGGCCAGACCTTGTCCCTGAAGCGCAAGGAGTTCATCGAAGCGGCACTGGCGAGCGGCGTGTCGACGCCCAGCATCCTGTTCCGCCACATCCTGCCGAACGTGATAGGGCCGGTGATCATCTACGCGACGCTGACGATTCCGCAGATGATCCTGTTCGAGAGTTTCCTGTCATTCCTCGGGCTCGGCGTGCAGGAGCCCCAGGCGAGCCTCGGCAGCCTGATCAACGAAGGCGCGCAGGAAATGGAATCCGCAGTCTGGATGCTGCTCGTGCCGGCCAGCTTCCTCGTCACGCTGCTGGTCTGTTTCAACTTCCTCGGCGACGGTCTGCGCGACGCGCTGGACCCGCGGGACCGCTGACATGACCGACCCGCGCCCCGTGCTCGAGATCGATCGCCTGTCGGTGAGCTTTGCGACGCCGGATGGCGCCATCAACGCGGTCAACGAGTTCACGCTGACGGTGCACGCCGGCGAGTGCATCGGCATCGTCGGCGAGAGTGGCGCCGGCAAGAGCCAGTCCTTCCTCGCCGTCATGGGATTGCTGGCATCGAACGCGACGGTCTCCGGCAGCGCGCGCCTCGAGGGCCGTGAGCTGGTCGGCCTGCGCGGACGCGAGCTCAACGAACTGCGTGGCGCGCGCATGGCGATGATCTTCCAGGATCCGATGACGTCGCTGACGCCGCACATGAAGGTCGGCGAACAGATCGCCGAGTCCCTGATCCGGCACCGGAGCGTGTCGCGGGCGGCGGCCCGGGCGCGGGCCCTCGAACTGCTGCAGCGCGTGCATGTGTCCGACGCGGCCAGGCGGCTCGACCAGTATCCGCATGAGCTCTCCGGCGGCATGCGCCAGCGCGTGATGATCGCCGTGGCGCTCGCCTGTGATCCGCTGATGCTGATCGCCGATGAACCGACGACGGCGCTGGACGTCACGATCCAGGCGCAGATCCTCGCGCTGCTCGCTGAACTCAAGCGCGAGCAGGGAATGGCCATGACGCTGGTGACGCACGACCTGGGCGTCGTCGCCGGCGTCGCGGATCGCGTCGCCGTCATGTACGGCGGGCGCATCGTCGAGTTGGGCAGCGTGCGGCAGATCCTGAAGAACCCGCAGCACCCATACACCAACGCCTTGCTGCGCTCGATGCCGCGCGTCGACGAGCCGGCCGACCAGCCGCTGGTCGCGATCGCCGGACAGCCGCCGAACCCGCGCCGTCTGCCGCCGGGTTGTGCGTTCCATCCGCGCTGTGAGCGTGCGACGGAGCGCTGCCGGCTCTCGGCGCCACCGCTCGTGCAGGGCGCGCGGTCGGCGGTCGCCTGTCATCATCCGGTCGGGGAGGGCATTGCATGAGCGAGTCGCTGCTGTCGCTGCGCGGCCTGCGCGTCTGGTTCCCCGTCGGCCATAGCCTCTTCGGCCGCAAGAAGCTGCTGCATGCCGTCGAAGGCGTGGATCTCGAAGTGCGCGCGGGCGAGGCGCTCGGCATCGTCGGTGAGTCCGGCTGCGGCAAGTCGACGCTGGCCCGCGCCGTGCTGCAGCTCGTGCGACCGACCTCCGGCGCGGTCGTCTGGATGGGCCGGCCTCTCGAAGGCCTGTCGACCCGCGAACTGCGCCCGTTGCGTCGCGACCTGCAGATCGTGTTCCAGGATCCGCTGGCGAGCCTCGACCCGCGCATGACAGTGGGCGACATCGTCTCAGAACCGCTGCGCGTGCATCGCCCTGAACTGGATCGCGCGGCCCGGCGTACCGAAGTGGCCGCCATGCTCGGTCGCGTCGGCTTGTCCGCCGACGTGATCAATCGCTATCCGCACGAGTTCAGCGGCGGCCAGTGCCAGCGCATTGGCATCGCGCGGGCGATGATCCTAAAGCCCAAGCTGCTGATCTGCGATGAGCCGGTGTCGGCGCTCGATGTCTCCATCCAGGCGCAGATCATCAACCTCCTGAAGGACCTGCAGCGCGACTTCGGCATGACGGTGCTGTTCGTCAGTCACAACCTGGCCGTCGTGCGCCGCATGTGCGATCGGGTGCTGGTGCTTTATCTCGGACGCACGATGGAGCTCGCGCCGACCGACAGCCTGTACTCCCGACCGCTGCATCCCTATACGAAAGGCCTGCTGGCCGCAGTGCCCGTGCCCGACCCCGACATCCAGCCGGGTCGACTCGGCGCCGCGTTGGCCGGCGAGTTGCCGTCGCCGCTCGCACCACCGTCGGGCTGCGTGTTCCGCACGCGCTGCCCGCATGCGGACCAGCGCTGTGCCGTTGAAATTCCGCAGTTCGCCGATGCGGACGCAGCAGGGCGACGCATCGCCTGTCATCACTGGAAGAAGATCGAGGGCAAGCAATGACTGCAGTGGCCACGCGTCGACTCGAAGGCAAGGTGGCTCTGGTCACCGGTGCCGGGCGCAAGCTGGGGCTTGGCGAGGCGATCTGCCAGCGGCTTGCCACCGAGGGCGCGGCGATCGTCGTCACCGACGTCGGTGCGGCCGCACCGCACCTTCCGGCCGATCGGATCGGCAGCACCGAGGAAATGCAGCAGATTGTCGCGGGCCTGACCGCAGCCGGTGCGCGCGCGATCGCCGTGCCGCTCGATGTGCGCGACGAAGGCCAGGTGGAACGCGCGGTCGCGCGTGCCGTCGAGGCCTTTGGGCGGCTGGACATCCTCGTCAACAACGCCGGCATCGGCTACCTGATGGAGCCGCTGATGGGCCTTGCGCGCGAGAAATGGCAGGCGGTGCTGGACGTGAACCTGATGGGGGCCTTCCTGTGCACCAAGCACGCCGCGGCGCAGATGGTGCGCCAGGGCAGCGGTGGGCGCATCATCAACATCGCCAGCGTCGCGGCCAAGTCGGGCTCCATCCATCTGTCGGCGTACTCGGCCTCCAAGCACGGCATGATCGGCTTCACGCGCAGTGCCGCGCTCGAGCTCGGCGAGCATCGGATCACCGTCAATGCGATCTGTCCGAACCACGTGACCACTGCTCTCGGCGCCGTGCAGAACGCCTACCGCGCGCAGCAGCGCGGCCTGACGGTTGATGAGTACCTCCGCCAGATGCGCGAGCGCATCCCGCTGGGACGCGTTGGCCTGGCGGAGGACACTGCCAAGGCTTGTGCCTTCCTCTGCTCGGATGAAGCCGTTTACATCACCGGCGAGGCCATGAACGTGTCCGGTGGGCAGGAGATGCACTGACATGGTGCGCAAGAAGCGCGCTCGTCGAACCGCGGCACCGGCGCCAGAAGCCAAGCCGTTCAGGCTACCGCGCGTTCCGAAGGGCAAGCGGGCGCAGTTCCACTCCGATCCGGCCATCGATCAGCTGTTCGGCATCGTCGCGGCACTGACGGGCGAGATCTCCGTCGTCGCCGAGCGCCTCGCGACGCTCGAGCGCGTGCTGGAGCGGCGCGGCGGCCTTGGTGCCGATGACATCGAGCGCTACGAGATGGATGAAGCCGAAACGAATCGGCGCATCGTCGAACGCGAAGCGCTGATCGAGCGGACTTTCCAGATCCTCGAGACCGAGTCCAAGTCCGGTTGAGCTGCCTGTCGGTCGCCCTGCGAACGGCGTCGCGCGAGCTTTCTCATTGACATCATTTCAACATGACGTTTAGATCGGGGATGCCGAGACCATCGACCGGGGTCCCACCAAACCAAACGGCAAAGGGGAGAGCAGATGTCGTCCAGACCGATCCACGGGCTCTATGCGGCCCTAGCTACCATATTGAGCGCGGCGCCCGCGTTCGCCCAGACCGGAGAGGCTGAAGAAGCACAAGCCGCCATCGGCCTGCAGGAAATCGTCGTGACGGCGCGCAAGACCGAGGAGCGACTGCTCGATGCGCCGCTGTCGATCACCGCGTTCTCCGCCGACGACATCGAGAAGAAGGGTTTCACGACCCTCGAAGACGTCGCGCGCAGTTCCCCTGGCGTGCAGTACTCCCAGCAGGGTGGCCAGATTCCGGGTCGGTACACATCGGCCATCCGCTTCCGCGGCATGAACGTCAATTCGGACAGCCCGTCGCTGCAGCTCGGCTCGCTGTTCATCGATGGGGTGTACGTGCTGGGTGGCACGCAGTCCATTCCGTACGACGACGTCGAGCGCATCGAAGTCATCAAGGGCCCGCAGTCGGCGACTTACGGTCGCAGCACCTTTGGCGGCGCGATCAACTACATCACGCGCACGCCATCGCTGACCGAGTTCTCCGGCAAGCTGAACGCCTCCGGCGCGAACTTCGGCGAAGCGGACATCTCCGGCAGCTTCGAAGGCCCGATCGTCAACGACAAGCTCGCGTTCCGCGTCGGTGGCCGCTACTACACGCGCGGTTCGGTGTTCAATTCGTTTGACGGCGGCGGACTCGGCGAAGAATCGAGCAAGTCGATCCAGCTGACGCTGTACTTCAAGCCCACTGACGCCTGGGACATCCGCCTGCGCGCCTTCAACGCGATGGACGAAGACGGTCCGTCGATGGGCGGCATCGTGCAGGGCTGGCGCAACGACAGCTGCACGGGCCGGACGATCCAGACCCAGGACCCGCTGTTCCCGAACGCGACGCCGATGAACTACATCTGCGGCGCCGTGCCGGAGCAGGGTGCTGCAATCGCAGCCGACGGCTCGCGCCGCATCGTCAGCACGCCGACCAGCTTCCTGTTGCCGCAGGCGGCCATCAATGGTCGGCCAAACTACCTGATCGACACGATTGTCAATCGGCCCCAGCCGCCGCAATTCGATGTGCCTGGGATTGACCACATCGGCCTCGTGCGCACGGTCACGCGCTACTCGCTTTCGACCGACTACGAGTTCGGCGCTGGGTACACGCTGAGCTTCGAGGCGGGCCTCAACGAGCTCAAGGCGAACTGGATCCGCTCGTTCGGCCTGACGCCGCTGGGCCTGTGGTGGTCGCGCGACCCGCAGGACTCCGAGGACGAGAGCTACGAGTTGCGGCTCGCGTCCCCGCAGGACGGCAAGCTCAAGTGGCTGGTCGGCGTCAACAAATACGACCAGACCTTCCTTCAGTCCGGTTCGGGCGGTGACGCGATCTGGCTGTGCGCAGACTTCGGCCCGGCGCGTCCGGTCGGCTCGACCTGCGGCCGCGTGTCCCCGACGAACCCGACTGGCGCGGTCGGCAACTTCTTCTTCACGCCGAACTCGGCGGCCCAGAACACCGACAAGGTGGCGACGGAAGGCATCTTCGCGTCGGTCAGCTACGACATCACGGAGCAGTGGACCGCCAGCGTCGAGGGCCGCTACTCGCGCGACGAGACGCAGAAGGCGATCCTGACGAACAATCCGTTCGTCATCGAGGAGAAGCAGTTCTCGCCGCGCGCGATCCTTCGCTGGCAGCCGAACGAGCAGACCAACGTCTACGCGAGCTACGCGAAGGGCTTCCTGCCGCCGTCGATCAATGCGGAAGTCGCGCGCGCCACGCCGCGCGAGCTCGCTCAATACAACGCCGGCGGTTTCCCCTGCCTCGCCAATCCGAGCCTGCCACAGTGCGTTGCTGCGCCGGACGTGCCTGCGACCGTTGCCGGCGACGAACTCGACATGTTCGAGATCGGCTGGAAGCAGCAGTTCTGGGACAATCGCGCGGCCGTCAACCTGGCGGTCTACTGGGCCGAGTGGAAGAACCAGAAGGGCCGCTCGGCGTTCGTGATCCAGGAGGATTGCGGCAGCTTCGCGCATGGACTCGTTGCCGGTGCCACGGCGGCGAACGGCTGCGCCAACGGGGCTACGGGTTTGCCCGCGGTCGTCGCGACGGGCCCGAGTGCAGGCGCCCCGTTCGTCAACACCCGCAATGCGAACGTGGGTGGTAACTCGACCCTGAAGGGTGTCGAGTTCGATGGTGCCGTGATGCTCACGGAGAACTGGGACCTGCGCGTCGCCGCCACCTGGGCGCAGAGCGAGTACGACGACTTCGTCTTCAACTTCGTCACGCCGATTGCCGGCTTCCAGCAGATGGCGGGCAACTCGAACGCGCGCTTCCCCGAGTGGTCGGGCAGCATCTCGTCGGGCTACACGGCACCGATCGCGAACTCGGATTGGAGCTGGTTCGTCAATGGCGACCTGAACTACGTCGGCAAGACCTTCGTCGACGAGAGCAACCTCGGTTACTGCAAGGCCTACACGCTGACGAACTTGCGCATCGGCGGCGAGAAGGACGGCCTGCGCGTCGAGGGCTTCGTCCGCAACCTGTTCGACGACGACAGCTGGGCGGCCTGCGCGCGCTGGACGGACTTCGACTCCGCGCCCACGATCGGCCAGCTGACGACGTTCCAGGGCGTGGCGGTGACGCCGCAGATGCCACGCCAGGTCGGCCTGCGCGTCAGCATCAAGTTCTGAGACTGAAGCACTGCCTCTAAGCGCACGGGGTCGCGACATGCCGTCGCGGCCCCGTGTTGCTGCGGGGCCGGGCGACGCGGACATGAAGCTGCTCTATACGCCGATCCGGCACTACGTCCACACGGTCGAGGCCGTGATTCGCTATGCGCGCCTCGAGGAGCGGATCGAGCCCATCGCGACCAAGCCGTTCGATCCCGAGACGCCGCTGGTCGCCATCAATCCGCTCGGCAAGGTGCCGACGCTGGTGCTGGACGGCGGCGAATACCTCGCGGGCGGTCCGGTCATCTACGAGTACCTGGATTCACTGCACGCGCGGCGTCGGCTGTATCCAGCGCGCGGCCCGCAGCGCTTCACGACGCTGCGACAGGCCTGGATGGCGGACGGGCTGTTCGATACCTTCGTGCTGCTGATCATCGAATCCTGGTTGCCGCCTGCGCAACAGCGCAGCGAGTACGTCGCGCGCTGCTGGAGCAAGATCGTCGCGATCCTCGACCAGATGGAGCGCGATGCGCCGGGCCACGGCCGTCTCGATATCGCGCAGGTGCGCGGCGTGGGCGCGCTGCAGTTCCTGCGCCTGAAGATGGCGCAAGTCGGGTCCGCTGCAGTCGGCCTCGACCCCGCCTATGACGTTTTCGCTGGACGGATGGCGCTCGCAGCCTGGTTCGACCGGGTCGAACGCCAGCCCATCTTCCATCAACCCCTGATTCAGCTGGAGTAGTGCCATGCCGATACCCCATGTCCGCATCCGCGGCACGCTGCGTTACACGAGCGACAAGCCGGAGCGCAAGGGACAGGAACGCGGTCGCGAGTATTTCACGATCACGAAGCACGGCGATGGCAGCAGGACGCTGCGCGCCTATGTCGAGATCGACGACGCGCCGAACGTCATGCGTGACGTGACGCTCAGTGTCGGCGCAGACTGGCGGCCAACCGATTGCTTCGTGCGGCTGTCCGTCGGCGACGCGTTCATGGGGTCGAGCTGGTTCCAGTTCACCGAGACCGAGGCGCTCTGCGAGGGGCATACCGTCAACGAGGGACGGATTTCCCAGCGCATGCCGTTGAAGGCGCCGGTCGATGCGTTCGGCACGCATCCGATCCAGGGCGATGCGTGGCTGATGAACATCGTCGCGCAGGAATCGCCGGGCAAGAGTCGCCTTTACCGCAACCTGCTGATGTGTTCGCTGGATCATCGCGGCGCCACCGGTCCGATCCTGATGCCGCACCACATGGGCGTGCCGATTGCGTTCATCGGCCGTGAGCGCATCACGGTCGCGGCGGGCAACTTCGACGCGCTGCACTTCCGCCTGACGGAAACGTCGGACGATGCCACCGACACGCGCAACGAACCGGGCAAGCATCCACCGTACGACCTGTGGGTGACCGCGGACGGCGAGTACGTGATGCTGCTCGCCACGGTCACGGGCTACATGATGACGCGATACGAACTGACGGAGTACGAGCGCATCGAAGCACGACCGTGAGCGGTCGCGCGGGCTGGCGCCGACGGGCCGGCAGGGCGCCTGTCCTGTGGCCTGTGCTCGTCTGCTGCGCGCTGGCCGTGCCCGCCTTCGCGGATCAGGTGCTGCGCCGCTCCAGCACGGGTGAGCCGCAGACGCTGGACCCGCAGCTGTGGCTCTACGGCCAGGATGGCAATCTGGCGCAAGACCTGTTCCACGGGCTGACGACGGTGGACGCGGCGGCCCGCACGATTCCCGGCGCGGCTGAATCCTGGTCCGTCAGTGCGGACGGCCTGACCTATGCGTTCCGGCTGCGCGCCGGCCTGCAGTGGTCGGATGGGCGAGCGCTCGACAGCGCCGACTTCCTCTATTCGTTGCGGCGCCAGTTCGACCCGCGCACGGCGTCGCCATCGGCGGCACTGCTGTACGTGATCCGCAACGCGCGGGCCGTCAACTCCGGCAAGGCTGCCGTGCAGTCGCTGGGGGTCAGTGCGCCCGATGCCCGCACGGTTGTCATCGAGCTCGAGCATCCCGCGCCCTACCTGCCCGAACTCCTGGTGCACCGTGCGTTCCCGGTGCCGCGTCATGTCGTCGAGCAACATGGTCGGGCCTGGACGCGCGCGGAGCATATCGTTTCGAACGGACCTTTCACGTTGGCCGAGTGGAAGCCAGGCCAGTATGTCCGTCTGGTTCGCAATCCGCGCTTCCACGATGCCGCGAACGTGCGCCTCGATGCGGTCATGCATGTTCCGATCGAGGATCCGCGCACGGCGCTGCTGCGCTATCGCGCGGGCGATCTCGATGTCGCCGTATCGCTGCCGTCCGACATGCTCGATGCATTGCGGCGCGATTTCGGCACTGAACTGCGCCTCGTGCGCCAGATCGGCCTCGAGTACCTCGCGTTCAACACGCTCCGTCCGCCGTTCGACGACGTGCGCGTGCGGCGCGCGCTGTCGATGGCGATCGAGCGCACGGCCCTGACGACACGGATATTGCGCGCCGGCGAACCCGCGGCCTACTGCCTGGTGCCACCGGGCGTGCGCAACTACCCGAACCCCGGATGTGCGGACTTCGCGCGCGACACCGGGGTGCAGCGGCTCGCTGCGGCGCGCGGCCTGCTGGCGGCCGCGGGTTACGGCCCAGCACGCCCGCTGCAATTGCGCTTGCGCCATCCGAACAGCGACACCCATCGGCGGATCGCGCTGGCGGTGGCCGCCATGTGGCAGCCGCTCGGCGTGCGCGCCGAACTGATCAGCGCCGATCTTCGGGCCCACCAGGCCGCGCTCGCGCAAGGCGACTTCGATGTCGCCCGGGGCGCGTGGTACGCGGAAGACACGGACCCGATCTCATTCCTGCGCCTGCTCGACAGCCGGGCGGGGGCAATGAACCTGTCGCGGTTCGCCGATAGGGCGTATGACGCGCTGCTGGACGAATCTGACCGCGTGATCGACCCCGTGGTGCGCGCGGCAGCGCTTCGCAACGCGGAAGCGCGCGCAATGGCACTGCAGCCCGTTGCGCCGCTGTATGTCTACGTCAGCCGTCGCCTGGTCTCGGCGCGCGTCGACGGCTGGACCGACAATCCGCGGGGCGTGCACGTCGATCGCTGGCTCGGCATCAAGACCCCGTCTCGATGAGTTCGATCCATTCTCCGGCGGCGCCTTCGATCATCGCGCTGCGGCGATCGTCGTAGGGCTTGCCGCCCCGCACCGCAGGCTCGACCCGCCACGGCAGTTTTCTGGCATCCAGTGACTCGACGCTGAAGCTGACGATCGCGAGCCCCGGCGGCAGATCGCCGTCGCGGCGTGGCCGAGGCGTGGCCGCCGCGGGGTACTCGTCGAGTTCGATCAGGAAGCCGGGGGAAATCGGCACGAGCGCCAGTGTGAACTGCTGCTCGACAGGCAGCTTCCAGGCTTCCTGGAGCACATTGACTGTGGTGCGATACGGGTCCGTGACCCGCATGCCAAGCGCACTCGAATAGAACTCCCGCATCGCCGGCATGCTCGGGCCGCCCAGCACGACGATGAACGTGCGATCCACCGGCGACTTCGCCGGGGTCTTGATCAGGGAGCCACCCTCGGGCGGGATGCGCGTGAAGTAGTTCAACTCGCCGGCCGGGCCGATCGCCTGCATCGCGATCACGCTCGAGTTGGAACCCAGCGGTCGCGGCGGTCCGATGACCCGGAACGGGGAATCCGGCGCCGCGAAGCGTGCTGCGAGTTCACCCGGATCCTGGACGAGGATTTCGTTCGAGTTCCAGCCGTGCGTCTTCATCGGTGCGAAACCCGGGGTCGGCGCGGACTGCACGAGGCGCAGGTACACCGGCTCCCCGCTGGCGGGCTGCAGCAACGTGTATTGCCTGCCCTCTGCGAGCGGTGCGCCCCAGGCTAGCGCGGTGTCGGGCGCAACCAGGCCCTGCTCGACCACCCGATAGCTGAGCCAGTGTGAGTAGGCGTGCTCGGCGGCCGGCAGATCCGGCACGGTCAGCGTCACGGCGACGATGGCGGTCAGCATTGTGCGTTACCTCGAGGAGGGTCGACACCCGGGGAAGGGCACTGCGATCATAGCAACGCTTTTGGTCGGGCGAGCGCAGCACCACACGGGGAGTCGTCGATGATCGATCTGTATTACTGGCCGACGCCGAACGGGCACAAGGTGTCGATCATGCTCGAAGAGTGCGGGCTCGAATATCGGCTCAAGCCGGTCAACATCCTGCGCGGCGAGCAGTTCCGGCCAGGCTTCCTGCGGATCAACCCGAACCACAAGATTCCCGCGATCGTCGATCGCTCTGGTCCGGGTCGCCGCCCATTCGCGCTGTTCGAGTCAGGCGCGATCCTGCAATACCTCGCCGAAAAATCCGGGCAGTTGCTGCCCAGCGCAACGCGCGAGCGCTTCACGGTGCTGCAGTGGCTGGCATTCCAGGTCGGGAACGTCGGTCCAATGTTTGGCCAGTGCGGCCACTTCCTGGGCTACGCGCCGAAGCGCATTCCGTACGCGATCGATCGCTACCGCAACGAGACGCTGCGTTTGTATGGCGTGATGGACAAGCGACTGCGTCGCGCGCGCTTTCTGGCCGGTGATTACTCGATCGCCGACGTCGCCACCTGGCCATGGGTGCACGTGCGCTGGCTGCACCGGATCGAACTCGACGAGTTTCCGCGCGTGCGCCGCTGGTACGAGACCATTCAGCAGCGACCGGCCGTGCAGTGCGGCGTCGCCTTGCTCGCGACCGACATGAAGATCGGCAACCCCGACCGCCAGGCGCGGGCCGCCCTGTTCGGCAAGAGGCAGCGTCATGCAAGCACTCGCTAGTCCGCGTCGCATGACGACACCCGACGCCACCCGCCGGTCGCGGCTGGTCCTAAGCGCGCTTGCGTTGCTGGCGAGCGTGGCGTTGGGATGGTTTGCCGCGGAACCCGTCGCGGCCCAGGCGCGCAATGTCCTGCACCGCTCGCTGTCCGACGATGCGACGACGGTCGACCCGCACAAGGTCGGGTTTCCCGGCGAGACCGTCATCGTGTCCGACCTGTTCGTCGGCCTGACGACGCTAGACGCCAGGGCGCGCGCGGTCGCGGGTTGCGCCGAGAGCTGGACGACGAGCCCGGATGGCCTGACCTGGACTTTCCGGCTGCGCACGGGGCTCAAATGGTCCGATGGCGCAGCGCTGAACGCCGCGGATTTCGAGTATTCACTGCGCCGCGCCGTTGCGCCGCAGACGGCCTTTCCGTACGCGGGGCGGCTGTTCGCGATCCGCAACGCGCGCGCGATCTCGCAGGGCAAGGCAGCGCTCGAATCGCTGGGTGT
>CAZPJE010000264.1:0-5688 GCA_964586725.1 uncultured Steroidobacteraceae bacterium
GAGCACGTTGCGCAGCGGATGCGGATTCTGCGATGTGCCGTAGAACGTCAGCCCGTGCGACTCCGGATCCGGCACGGCGTTGTAGACGCGCGTCTCGATCGGCTGCGTCGAGAAGCGATGGATCTTCACGGTCGTCTTGACGACGTGCGCGGCCTTGTCGAACGCGCCGTTAGGATCACCGTTCACGAACGGCAGCGCGATGATGCTGTTCGAATCCCAGCCGGGCACGACGACGGGCGCATCGGGCTGCAGCGCTTCTTTCGCGTCGAGCACTGCCGGCAGTTGCTCGTATTCGACCAGCACCTTGGACGCCGCATAGCGGGCCGTGCGCTTGTCCTGCGCGACGACCACGGCGACGGGCTGGCCGTAGCACCACACCTTGTCGACGGCCAGGCAGCGGATCGCGACGGTGCGCCCACCGAAGCCGATCGGATCGATGTAGTGCGGCACGGGGTCGAGCAGCTGCGCGCACTCCTGGCCTTCCATCGCGAGCACGACGCCGGCGACTTTCGTCGCACCGGAGAGGTCGACGCGTTTGATCTTCGCGTGCGCGTGGGGGCTGCGCACGATGTGGGCGTGCAACTGCCCGGGGAACTGGAAATCGCTGGTGTACTTCGCCACGCCTGCGACCGGCGCGTCACCGCCGAGGACCCTCGTTGGACTGCCGACGTACTTGTCGGTCTGGCCGTCGATGCTCACTGCTACCCCCTGGGGCGTGTGCGACTTCTGCGCCGTCACGAGCGGCGCTTGTCATGGCACACGTCGCGCATAGGAGTAACACGGTCAGCCCGGCAAAGCCAACGGCGGCGGATCAGCGCGCGAACGTCCCTGCGCGGTCGACGTGCGCCCGACGGCCAGCGCGCAAATCGTCTGTGTTTCGTCGACTATTCGTCGACTATTTTTCGCTTCCGCGCTGTGCCCCGCGTGCGCTGCGGCGCGGCAGCGGGCGGCGCGGCAGCGGGCGGCGCCGCGTCGGGCAGCTCCGACGCCGTCTGGATCAGCGACTGGTTGAGGATCTGCTGTGACGCCTGGTCGTAGATGCCGATCAGTCGCTCCATGACGGCGGCAGCCTCGTTGGTGGCTGCCTGCATGCCGTGGACCTCATGGCACAGGCGCACCAGCACCTGCATGCGCATCTGCCCGTAGGAATCCGTGACGGTGCGGCCGAGATTGGTGAGCGCATAGGCCACTTCGCGACGGCGCGAGCCGCGCTCCCGCACGATCAGCTTCTGTGCCTCGAGCTTGCGCAGGCTGTAGTTGATCGCGGCGATGTCATGGCGGTGCAGGAAGATCATCATCTCCGCCAGCGTCGTCGTGCCGCCGCGCAGCCGGACGCAGTGCAGCAGCGACACCTCCTGGAAGCTCATCTGTTCGCCGGAGACGCACTTCTGCAGCTCGAGCGCCCAGCTGCCGAACGCCTCGTAGACCCGCATCAGTCCGAGCTCGAAGCGCGTCAGCGAGGCAGCGAGCGCGTCATGGGACATGTAGCGGTCCTGGCGCGCGGCACTGCCCAAGGTGGGGTGTGCGATCGCCCCGGATTCGGAATCAGTGCGGCGGTCTTCGGTTTGCATGCTGTCCTCCCGGCGTAGCGCGTGGACCGTAACATCTGGCAAGTTACACGGCCTAGTTTGCACTCAACCCGCCCGCAGCAGCGCGCAAGGAGCACAGCATGAGAAACGTTCTGATCACCGGCGCCGGCATCGGCATCGGCAAGGGGATTGCCACGGCGTTTGCGGCACTGGGCGACCATGTCGTGTTGACCGACGTGCTCGAGGCGGAAGGTGCTGCGGCGGCCGCAGAGCTGCGCGCTGCCGGCGGCTCGGCGGAGTTCATGCGCCTGGACGTCACCTCCACCACCGAGGCGAACCGCGTGGTCGCCGCTGTCGAAGCGTCCCGCGGACCGCTCGATGTCATCGTGGCGAACGCCGGCATCGCGCACAAGATCCCGTTGCAGACGATGACCGACGAACTGTGGCACCACACGCTGGACGTCGACCTGACCGGCATGATCCGGGTCGTGCGCGCCGCTGCCAGCCGCATGAAGGCCGCCAGGCGCGGCGCTATCGTCTGCATTTCGTCGGTCGTCGGCACCGCGTACGGCTGGGCCGACCACGTGCCGTACTCGGCTGCCAAGGCGGGCGTCGCGGGGCTCGTCAAAGGCCTGGCGATCGATCTTGCGCCCGACGGCATCCGCGTCAACGGCATCGCGCCCGGATTGATCCGGACCGCGCAGACGCTCGATCCCGTGAACTCAGTCGGTGCCGCCGGACTCGAGGCGATGACGCCGCGTGTGCCGCTCGGCCGCATCGGCGAGCCGCGCGACATCGCCGATGTGGTCGCGTTCCTGGCTTCGGACCAGGCCCGCTATGTCACGGGCCAGATCATCACCGTGGACGGCGGCCTGCTCGTCGCGCTCTGACCGGGTGCGGCGCGCAGGCGTGCGGCTCAGCAATACTTGCGATCGACGCAGGCCAGCGCCGCATCGAACGCGGCCATGGCTGTGTCGATCTGCGCTTCGGTGATCGTGAACGGCGGGCCGACCTTGATGGTGTTCGGCACGAAGCCACCGAGGAACACGCCGCGCGCAGCGCACTCGCTCGACACGATGTTGTTCGGGTGTTCCGCCAGATCGCCGAGGAAGGCGGTGTAGCGATCCTCGGCCACGATCGGCAGGCCATCGCGACCCACGAGGTCCACGGCGTAGAAGAGCCCGTGACCGGCAACGCGACCGACGCAGGGATGCCGGGCAGCGAGCCGCTGCAGCGCGTCGTGCAGGTAGCGCCCGCGGCTGCGAATCTGGCTCAGCATGTCCTCGGCGAGCATCGTTTCGAGCGCGCCGACGACCGACGCGCAGACGAGTGGATGGCCATCCCAGGTGCTGCCACTCCACCAGCGGGCCTGGTCGAAGTACTCGGCAATCGGCTTCGACAGCACGACGCCACCACACGGGAGCGACGAGCCGTTGATCGACTTGCCGACCGCCATCAGGTCCGGCTCGATTCCCGGGTGCAGCTGGTAGCCGAACCACTCGCCGAGTCGGCCGAAGCCGCACAGGACTTCATCGTCGATCCACAGGAAGCCGTAGCGTTTGCACAGTTCGCGCAGGCCCGGCATGTACGCCGGATGCGGTGCGAGTCCCGCCGCACCGAACATCGGCTCGGTGATCACCGCCGCGATGTTGCGTCCGCCGACGGTGCGAATCAGCTGCTCCGTCGCGACCAGCGAAGGCAGCGGCAGCGGGCCGGCATAGTCGGCGAATTCCGGGGGCGGAATCGGCATGAAACCCGGCGTCGGAAACCCCGGGACATCCCGCACTTCGTCGAGCCGGTCACCGGGCGTTACATTGTTGCGATAACCGCGCAGCATCGTCGCGCCGACCGTCAGGCCGTGGAACGAATGCGCCTGGGTCAGGATGACGGTGCGGCCCGTGTACAGGCGGGCGAGGGTGATGCAGTTCTCCACCGCCTCGGTGCCCGACGCGAGGATGCGCAGGCGACCCGCCCAGCCTTTCTCGCCGCCCAGAATGTCTTCGATGACGAGCTTGGCGGCGCGGGCGCGATACTCGTTGGCCATGCCGAAGAACACGTGCCCGTAGCGTTCCATCGCGCGCGTGATCTCGCGATAGATGCCGGGATTGCAGTGCCCAAGGCTGTCGGAGATCAGCTGGCTCTGGAAGTCGAGCAGCGTGGACCCATCGGCGAGGTGCAGGTAGTTCCCTTCCTGGCGTTCCACCGCGAGCCACGGTGACTGACCCTGCATCTGCACGTTGTGCAGGTAGTAGGCGCGATCCCAGCGCTCGAGTTGCTGCCAGTCAGGTGCTGTCATGGCTGCGCTCAGGAGCCGACGATCATGGTCTGCTGTTCCGCGCGGTTGAACAGCAACTGCAGCACGTCAGGGCGCGAGTAATGGCCGGTCGTGTCCACCCACATCTTGACGTCCTTGAGGTCATCGAGCCGCGCGTCGGCGATGACCAGTTGTTCGGTCTCGCCGGAGACTGGCCCGGCCAGCGTCGCCGCGAACGGGTGGATCACCGCGCTCCAGCCGCCGCCGACGCCGAGCATCTGCTGCGGTCCGAGCTTCGCTTCCATGTATTCGAGCATCTGCGGCGTGACGGGGCTGGACGCGCAGATGACGAAGCACTGCCCGGTCAGGGCGTGGTTGCGCATCATCGCTTCGATCTGCAGGTTCGCGACCTGGTCGAAGCCGGCCAGCGTGGACAGGCCCGGCCACAGCGCCGCGTGGATTTCCTCGCGCTGCTCGATCAGCGCCTGCCGCGCGAGGTTCATGGTGTGCTCCCAGCACGCCATCGCGCCGACGCGGCCCGCTTTCGACGCGTAGACGCCCAGCGTGGAGCCATCACCCTGGCCCCAGATGTAACGCTCGGCATAGGTCGGCTTCAGTTTGCGATGCACGCCGAGCAGAGTGCCGTCTGCATCGATGACGATGCTGGAGTTGTAGCAAGTCCGGCCGCTGAAGTGCCGCTCGCTCGCGCCCATGACGATGGCAACGCCGCAGCGGCGCGCCGCATCCTGCAGCGCCGTCACCGCGGAGCCGGGCACTTCGACCGATTCGTCCTGGTAGACGCGGTTCAGGCCTGCCTGCACCAGCGGCGGATACAAGTTGATCCAGTAGGGGAATCCCGGCAAAAAAACTTCCGGGAACACCAGCAAATCGACGCGTTCATCCGCCGCGCGTTCGATCCAGGCGCAGGCCTTCTCGGCAGTGGCCATCGAGTCCATGAACACCGGCGCGATGTGCGCTGCGGCAAGCTTCACTGTTCTCCCGGTCGACATGTTCTCTCCTGGTGAATTCCATGCGGGCATTCAGTGCGCGCGAACCGTTGCTGCACGCATTTGAGGCGGCTCGCGGACGAGCGCCCCGGCGTGGTGCGGAGCAGTAAGTGGGCGTGCCACCGCGTTGACGAGACGACAACCGTGTGACATAGATGGCGCACGCGGCATATATACACGATTGGTCAATCGTGATGAAGCGACCCGCACGAACGATTCAGATGACACGATCGTTCGCGCGGGACACAAGACAAGAACAGCGTCGTACGAACAGGCATGAAGCTCGCCAACAAGGTTGCGATCATCACGGGCAGCAGCTCTGGCATTGGCCGTGGTGTTGCGCTGGCGTTTGCGCGCGAGGGCGCCGCTGTCGTCATCAATTACCCGACCGACGCGCAAGCGGCTGACGCCGCCGCGGTGCGCGAACAGATCGAGGCGGCGGGCGGTCGCGCCATCGCCTGCAGTGCGGATGTGAGTTTGGAAGCCGATGTCGACGCACTCGTCGACGCTGCGCTCGCGGCATTCGGGCGCATCGATATCCTCGTGAATAACGCTGGAATTGCGCTCGCCGCGCCGGTGCAGGACATCGTCCCGGCGGATTGGGATCGCGTGCTCGGCGTGCATCTGCGCGGCACTTTCCTGATGACGCGCCGGGTGCTGCCGCTGATGTACAAGCAGGGCGCGGGTCGCATCATCAGCACGGCGTCCCAGCTCGCGTACAAGGGCGCGCCGGGGTTCAGCCATTACACCGCCGCCAAAGGCGCGATCGTTTCGTTCACCCGTTCGGTGGCGCTCGAGGTCGGCGCGAGCGGAATCACGGTCAACTGCGTGGCTCCAGGTGCCACGCGCACGCCGATGCTCGCGGATGTGCCTGACGAACTGCTCGAGCAGATCCGGC
>CAZPJE010000265.1:0-1529 GCA_964586725.1 uncultured Steroidobacteraceae bacterium
TGCCCATCCTCGGAGCGCTCGACGATGCGATGACTCGCGGCAAGCTGCGAGCTTGCAACCGGAAACAGGCGCGGAACCTGCAGCACTACAGCCCGGTCGAGAGCGTGCTCGAGCGCGGCTGGGGCCGTCCAACGACGACGCAAGACACGGCTATGCGGCAGTACGGCCACTACGCGCGTGCCACGCAGCCCGTGTGACTGGACCCATGTTGCGAGTCGCGTGGCCGCTTCGTCGGACTGAGCCCAGTCGATGCGCAGAGGCTCGGGCGGCGAGCGAGCCCCCAACAGTGTGGCCTCCCACGAGTCGCCGTCCAGACTTAGTCGGACGCGGCGGCGCGCTCGAGGCAGGACCGCTCCGATCAATGCGGCCCAAGCGTCCCGCAGATCTGATATCCACGCTCGCCAGACCCAAACCGCCCACCCGGAGAGCTTCCCTGTGACCTGCATCATGTGCTGATCTCCCGGCATCGTCGACTCACGGGATCAAACTCGCACTGCGCATCCGCGTCGATCTGTGTGCGCACCATCAACTCAGGAAACTGACGCCGATCCCCGGCAGGGAAGGACACACGAAGCCGGACCAGGTCGGGTGCGCGATGTCGTTCCGTCCAGGCCGGCGACCACAGGCCGGTTCCATCTTCGGTGCGTTGCCAGTACGAGAACTCCACCCGCTCAAAGCCGGATAGCAGAACCTCCGCGCGGTCACGCGGCGGCAGGGCGATGAATCCCCCACGATCGAGATCGGCCCGAACGATGAGTTCGCGCGTCTCGCCGTCGTGCCGGACTTCAATCCGATAGCGATAGTGGCCTCTCACGGCAGCGGCCTGCGGTGCATCCGCCGTGAACTCCAGGCTTTCGCGCGTTCCGATCACGGCGGAGGCATTCTCTGCGGTGGAGGGTTCGTACGGATACAGGGTGCCCACTGTTCGCCGCAGAAACTGCTGCGTCGATGCGACTGAGTCGAAGTCGTTGGCACGTGCGCCGGTGGACCGTTCAGTGCGCAGCGCAAACTGCACGGCCTGGATCAGTGCGCCCGACAGCAGGGATAGCAACGCCAGTGCAACCAGCAGCTCGATCAGCGAGAAGCCGCTGGCCAAACGATGCGCCGGTCTTGCTGCGGGCGGGATCATGGAGCAGCAGCCCCCCGCATCAGGATGGTGGTCGTTACGAGCGGGCGGGCGGGCCGAGTAGCGCCAGACACGCGAACCTCGATCTGCTGAAGCGATGTCGCGCTGTTCGATGCCGCTGGAGTCGGTGTCGCGGACCACTTCTGCGCGGATTGCGCGTCGGATGCACTGCGTTGATCGGCTGGCACGGCGCCTGCGGCGATGGCGTCAGACACGGAGGCCGCGACCAGCGACGCGTTCATGACCTGGGCAGCCTTGTCGGAGTTGCGCAGGGTGCCGCCGATCGCGGCGTAGGCGCCCGCCAGCAGCAGTGCCGCGCAAGCGACTGCGACAACGACTTCGAGGAGCGTGAACCCACGGCTGCGCGGCGCGAGGTACATCATTGACGCACCAGTTGAACGCG
>CAZPJE010000266.1:0-1635 GCA_964586725.1 uncultured Steroidobacteraceae bacterium
CACGCGGACAGTTCGTTAAATATTGAACTAACGTCGCCCGTAGTCCAACATAGTTTGCGCGCGCGATGCAACAGGCGCGCGGATGTGAATGACGATGCCGCAAAAAGTACGCAGTGCAAAAAACCCCGCGCGCGCCGCCCCCGATGCCAGCAGCCTCGCTGCGCTGCCGCCGGGGCTTGATTCGGGCTATGCGATCGCCCGGCTCGCGCGACTGATTGCGCGCGACGCCACGCGGCGCGTCGGGGAAGTCCTGGGTCTGACGCTCGCCGAATGGCGCCTGCTGCTGATCATGCACCCGGACAAGCAGGCGCACCTGGATGAACTCGCCGATCGCGCCCTGCTCGAGAAGAGCCATGCGTCGATCGCTGCGACGACGCTCTGCGCCAAGAAGCTGGCGCGCCGCGCGGCCAGCCCGGGCGATCGCCGCCGGGTGTTGTTTGCGCGCACCGCGCTCGGCACGCGCGAAGTGCAGACCTATCTGGCCGCGACGGCTGCGGAGCGTGCGTCGCTGTGGGATGTGCTGACGTCCGCCGAACAGGCGGTGCTGCGCAAGTCACTGGCCCGCCTGCTCGCCGCGGCAGAGTCCTCCCTCGTCAACTCGGCGAGCAGGCGCGCGGCCCGTCCGCGACGGCGCGCCTAGGGCCGGCGTCAACCATGTTCCCCGACATCGACCAGCTCGCGGCGCGGCTGCGCGGCCACCGGCTCCCCGGCGGCGAGTACCGCATCAGCAACGCGGAGTCGCGCCAGGTTGCACGCCTCAGCGGCTTCGAGGCACCGCAGCCCCATCCCGTGTTCAGCAGCGTCGTGACGCTGAAGACACTGGGCGTGACGATCGAGCAGTTGTGCGCTCTGTGCGAGTTCCGGCTCGAAGACGGACCGATGCTCGGCGAGTTCACGACTCGATTCCTGATGCCGCTCGAGCAGGATGTCCGCTACATGACTGAGGCCACGATCGAGTCGATAGACCGGACCCACAGTGCGCGCGCCGGCGTGCTCGATCGGCTGCGATTCTCGGTGCGCATCTGCCTGCCGAACGGCGCTGTCGCGGCCGAAGCGCGTTACCTGTGGCTGCTGCCGCGCGGCAAAGCGGAGCACTGATGCGCCTGCCGCACCCACTGCCGGATTTTCACGTCGAGATCACGGTCAGCGATGCCGCTGAATGGAGCGTCGTGCTCGACGACCGCAACCCGTTGCATGCCGATCCCGATGCCGCCGTCGCGCACGGCCTTGGTCGCGGCATCGTGAGTCCGGGGCCGGCGAACATGGCGCACCTGATGACGCTGCTGCTGCGCAGCTTCCCCGATTGCAACATCGAAACCTTCGAGGCCCGGTTCGTCGCCGCCGTGCTCGCACCGACGACGGCAGTCGCCACAGGCGTGGTCGAAAGCGAGGAGCCCATCCCCACCGGCAGACGACTGCAGTGCAGTCTCGAGTTGCGCGCTGCGGGCAGGGTCGCGATCATCGCGCGAGCGCAGCTGCGGGTCGGGCCCATGGAGGTTGCGGGGTGACAGCCTTGCTCGAACACAACACGGTCTACGCCCGATTCAGCGCGCAGGCACGGCGCACACCCGATGCGCTGGCATTGTGCGCCGGCGACGTGTCCCTGACCTATGCCGAACTGCTCACGCGCGTCGA
>CAZPJE010000267.1:0-7143 GCA_964586725.1 uncultured Steroidobacteraceae bacterium
TTTCGCCGTTCTTCATCCCCGGCTCGATCATCAACATGATCTCGGGTCATCTGTCGATCAAGTACGGCCTCAAGGGGCCGAATTTGGGCGTCGTGACCGCCTGTACGACTTCCACACATGCGATCGGGCTCGGCATGCGCACGATTCAGTACGGCGATGCCGATGTGATGCTGGCAGGCGGGGCCGAGATGTCCATGACTGTCCTCGGCATCGGCGGCTTCAGCCAGGCGAAGGCACTGTCGACCCGCAACGACGAACCCACCCGAGCCTGCCGTCCGTGGGACCGTGATCGCGACGGCTTCGTCGCGGCCGATGGCGGCGGCGTCATGGTGCTCGAGGAACTCGAGCATGCGCGAGCCCGTGGCGCGCGGATTTACGCCGAGCTGGTCGGCTTCGGCATGAGCGGCGACGCCTACCACATCACCGCACCGCCTGAAGATGGCGCCGGAGCGCGGCTCGCGATGGTCAACGCGCTGCGCGATGCGCAGCTCGATGCGTCCGCGGTGGCTTACTTGAACGCGCACGCGACCTCCACGCCGCTCGGCGACAAGGCGGAGACGGTCGCGATCAAGCATGCGTTCGGCGAGCATGCGAAACGGCTGGCGGTCAGCTCGACCAAGTCCATGACGGGGCACCTGCTCGGCGCGGCCGGCGTCGTCGAGGCGATCCTGACAACGCTCGCGATTCGCGACCAGGTCGCGCCGCCGACGATCAACCTCGACAATGCAGATCCCGATTGCGACCTCGATTACGTTCCGCATACGGCGCGGCAGATGAAGATCGACGTCGCGATCTCCAACTCGTTCGGCTTCGGCGGAACGAACGGCACGCTCGTGCTGCGGCGCTACACGAGCTGACGCGCGGTCGGCGGATGCTACTGCGCCGCCTGCTCGACGGCGTCTCTCCCGACGCACTGCTGGCGCTGATCAGCGCCAGGTCCACGCGCTATCCCGTGCTGTTCGACAGCGTGTCGAGCGGTCCGATGTCGAAGCACTCCGTGCTCGTCGCCACCGACGGCGACAGCCTCGCGCTGCGGCGCGATGGCGTGCTGTGCCGCAACGGCGTCGCGCTCGCAGCGCAGTCCACCGGGTTTCTGGATGCCCTCGAACGCTGGTGGAGCGCGCTGCGGGTTGCCGCCGAGAGCGAAGCGCCCGGGCCTTGGCGCGGCGGTTTCGCCGTGTTCGCGGGCTATGAACTCGCCGCCGAGGTCGAACCGCGCCTGAAGCTGCCACAGTCTGAGGAACCCTGGCGCGCCTTCGCGCTGCGCACTCCCGCGGCGCTCGTCCACGAGCGGGGATCGAACGCGGTGTGGGCCGTTGCCGAGACCGGCGCTGCGCACTGGCTCGATCTGCTCGAGCAGGATGCGCGCGCGGCGTCCGAGTCGCCGTTGCCGCAGTCGGCGCCCGCGACTCCGGCGTGGCAGGTCACCGAGGACGACCCCGAACGTTATCTCGACGGCGCCCGGCGCGCGCTGCAGCACATCGCCGCCGGTGACGTCTACCAGCTGAACCTTTCGCGCGGCTGGCGCGCGGCGCTGCCGGCCGTGCCCGGTCGCGATCAACTCGTTCCGGCGCTGTATGCAGCGCTGCGCCGTGCCAACCCGGCACCGTTCGCGGTGCTGGCGCGCTGGAATGGGCTCGATATCCTCAGTTCGTCGCCGGAGCGGCTGTTGCGCGTCGAAGCGGGCATCGCGAGCACGCGACCGATCGCCGGCACCCGCCCGCGCGGCGGCTCCGAGAGCGCTGACGAGGCGCTTGCCGCCGAGCTGCGCAGCAACGCCAAGGAGCGCGCCGAGCACGTCATGCTGATCGATCTCGAGCGCAACGACGTGGGGCGGGTCTGCCGCGCCGGCACCGTCGGAGTCGACGAGTTCATGGCGCTCGAGACCTACACGCACGTGCATCACATCGTGTCGCAGATCTCCGGTGAGCTGCGCAGCGACGCGCACGCCCTCGATGCCTTCCGCGCGTTGTTCCCGGGCGGCACGATCACCGGTTGCCCGAAGGTTCGCTGCATGGAACTGATCGCCCGCATCGAAGCGGGCGGCCGCGGTGCGTACACCGGTTCGCTCGGCATGCTGGGCCTCGACGGCAGCGCGGACTTCAACATCCTGATCCGCACGCTGACGGTGCACGATGGTCACGTGCATGCGCGCGCCGGCGCTGGCATCGTGGCCGACTCGCAGCCGCAGCGGGAGCTCGACGAGACCCGTGCCAAGGCGCTGGGTCTGCTTCGCGCGCTCGAGCTCTGCGGGCAACCCGCGCCTGCGCTCGGAATGCACACATGACTGCGCCCGAGCATTGCTGGATCGACGGCGAGGCGGCGACCAGCATCCCTGCGGATGATCGCGGCCTGCTGTACGGCGACGGCGTGTTCGAGACGCTGGCATGGCGCGGTGGCACGCTGCGTTTCGTCGATCTGCACCTTGCGCGATTGCAGCGCGGACTCGACGCGCTCGGCATCGCGCCACCCGACGCAGCCGGCCTGCGCGCCGAACTGGCGCGGGCCTGCAGCGCCGGCGATGCCATCATCAAGCTGATGGTCACGCGTGGCAGCGGCGGGCGCGGCTACGCTCCGCCGCGGCCTGCGAGTCCGCGGCGCATCCTGTACCGCTACCCGTGGCCGCAGGATCCGCCGCACTGGTCGCAGGAGGGGATCGCGGTGGCCTGGAGTCCGATCTCGATCAGCGAGCAACCAGCGCTTGCGGGACTCAAACACCTGAACCGGCTCGAGCAGGTGCTGGCGCGCCAGGGACTGCAGGACGGCGCGTGGCAACCACCGCCGCAGGAAGCGCTGTTGTGCACGTCGGCGGGCCTCGCGATCTGTGGCACCATGACGAACGTGTTTGCGGTCGAAGGACATACGCTGCTGACCCCCACGCTGGCGCGGGCCGGCGTCGCCGGCGTCATGCGCGCGGTCATCCTGCGCGAGGCGCCGTCGCTCGGCTTGCGGGTCGTCGAAACCGATCTGCCGCGCGAGTGGCTGGAGTCCGCCACCGAACTGTTCGTCAGCAATGCGCGGATCGGCATCTGGCCGGTACGCAAGCTCGGCGAGCGCAGCCTCGCGCCCGGCGCGACCACGTTGCGCCTGAAGCAGCACGTTGGGCGGCTGAGCCAATGAAGCCGCGCATGCGCGTCCTGCTCGGCCTTGCGATCGGCCTGCTGGTGGCGGGAGCGGCGCTGCTGTGGTTCGGGCAGCGCTGGATCACGCAGGGCGTCGAGCAGGCCGGGCCGCACACGGCTTCCGTTCGCATCGAGGTGCCAGCCGGCGCGTCGGTCCGTTCGGTCCTGCGCCGGCTACAGGAGTCGGGCGCCGTGGCCGATCCCGATGCGGCGCAGTGGTGGTTGCGCCTGCGCGGGCGCGACCTGCGCATGCGCATCGGCGTCTACGAAATACCGGCCGGGGCCTCGGTGCGCGAGGCCTTGCGCAAAGTTGCCGCCGGCGAAGTCGTGCTCGAGTCGCTGACGGTCGTCGAGGGATGGACCTTCAGCCAGATGCGGCGCGCCGTCGAGTCCCATCCGGCGGTGCGAGTCACGTTGCGCGATCGCAGCCGCGATGAGCTGATGGCGACGCTTGGCTTGCCGGGGACGCATCCGGAAGGCCGCTTTTTCCCGGACACCTATCGATTTGCGGGCGGCACGACGGATCTGGAAATCTACCGACTCGCGCAGCGCCAGCTCGAACGCGAACTCGCGGCAGCCTGGGAATCGCGCGACCCCGATGTTCCCGTGCGTTCCCCTGACGAGTTGCTCGTGCTGGCCTCGATCGTCGAAAAGGAGACCGGCCAGCCGGAGGAGAGGGCGCGCATCGCAGGCGTGTTCGTGTCCCGACTGCGCACTGGCATGCGCCTCCAATCAGACCCCACCGTCATCTACGGCCTCGGCGACGCCTACGATGGCGATATCCGCACGCGCGACCTGCGTGGCGATACGCCCTACAATACCTATACCCGCAACGGCTTGACGCCGACTCCGATCGCACTGGTTGGCCGCGAAGCGCTCAGGGCGACGGCGCGTCCGAACGTGACCGGCGATCTGTTCTTCGTCGCAACCGGCGACGGCGACGGCTCGCACGTCTTCACGCGCACCTATCCGGAGCACCAGGCCGCGGTGCGACGCATGCTCGAACGCCAGCGCGCGCGGGGCCTGTTGTGAGCCCAGGGCGCTTCATCACGCTGGAAGGCATCGAGGGCGCGGGCAAGAGCACGCTGGCGCAGGCGCTTGCAGCGCATTTGCGCGCACGCGGCATCGAAGTGGTGGTGACGCGCGAGCCGGGCGGCACGCCGCTCGCTGAGCAGATCCGGCGCGCCGTGCTCGAACGGCAGGGCGAGACGGTGTCGCCCGTGGCGGAGATCCTGCTGATGTTCGCTGCCCGCGCGGTGCATCTCGACAATCTCGTGCGCCCCGCGTTGCAGCGCGGCGCGTGGGTGCTCTGCGATCGGTTCACCGATGCGACGCGCGCGTACCAGGGCGGCGGTCGCGGCCACGACGCCACGTTGATCGAGACGCTCGCTGGCGCCGTGCATGGCGACCTCGCGCCCGATCGAACCCTGTGGCTCGATCTACCCGTGGCCGCCGGCCTCGCGCGCGCCCGGGCGCGCAGCGGCGGCGAAACGGACCGCTTCGAGAGCGAGACGCAGCAGTTCTTCGAGCGCGTGCAGGCGCGCTATCGCTCGCTGGCAGCCGCGGAACCGGCGCGCTTCCGGCCGCTCGATGCGATGCTGGCGCCAGCGCCGCTCGCGACAAGCGCCCTGGCTGCGGTGCAGGATCTGCTGCCATGAATGCTGCGACGCCCGCGCCCTTGTCGATGCCGCCCTGGCTCGAGTCGACCTGCGGCACGCTGCAAGAAACCGCCGCGCGGCAGCGTCTGTCGCACGCCATCCTGATCGAAGGCGGCCCTGGGCGCGGCGGCGACTGGCTCGCGCACTGGCTTGCGGCGCTGACGCATTGTCGGCAGCCACAGGTACCTTGCCTGCGATGCGCCGACTGCCAACGCGTCTTCGCCGGCCAGCAACCCGATGTGCATCGCCTCTCGCCCGAGGAGGATTCGCGCGAGATCCGCATCGACCAGGTTCGCGAGATCGCCGCCGAACTGGCGCTGACGCGGCACGGGTCCGGCCGCAAAGTCGCGATCCTGACGCCCGCGGATCGACTCAATCGTAACGCGGCGAACGCACTGCTTAAGACGCTCGAGGAGCCGACGCCGGGCACGCTGCTGATCCTGGTCGCGGCCTATCCGTCACGCCTCGCGGCGACGATACGGAGCCGCTGCGTGCGCGTGCGGATACCGCGCGCAGCGACGCGCGTGGCGCTCGACTGGCTGGCGGCGCAGCGCCCGGGCGCCGACTGGCGCGCGACGCTGGCGATCTGCGGCGGCGAACCGTTCGCGGCGCTCGACACGGATCCGGAACTCGTCGCCTCGGTGCTGCACACGACGCGCGAGCTACTGGGCGGCGCGCAGGGAGTCCGCTTCGATCCGATCGCCATTGCCGATCCGTGGAGTCGCCAGCACTACGAGCTGCGCCTTGCGTCGATCGAGAACTGGGTCACGGAACGACTGCTGCAGGCCGCGGGCGTCGGCGGCCAATCAGACGAAATGCGGGCCGCGGCGCACTTGCCAGGGGACGATCCGCGATTGAATATAAGGCAGCTCTTCGCCGCGCTAGACGCAGTCCGCGAGGCGCGTGCGCTGGCCGAAACACCGGTGAACAAGACGTTGGTGCTAGAACGGCTGTTGTGGATGCTCGCGAACGCCCGCGCGGCGCGGCGAGCGGCATCCTGACACGGACCCTGAAGCGAGGTCGCTGAATGCGCGGTGGTGGCAAACCCGGTCTCCTGACCCTGACGATCAAGGACAAGAGCGCCTTGTATCTGGCTTACATGCCGTTCGTGAAGAACGGCGGCCTGTTCATCCCCACCAACAGCAATTACCGGCTCGGCGACGAAGTCTTCATGCTGCTGAACCTGATGGGCGAAGACGAGAAACTGCCCGTCGCCGGCAAGGTCATCTGGGTGACGCCGAAAGGCGCGCAGGGCAAGCGCACCGCGGGCATTGGTGTGCAGTTCAGCGACCAGGACCGCGGCCAGACGCAGAAGAAAATCGAAACCTATCTCGCCGGCGCACTCGCGGGCGACAAGGCAACCCACACGATGTAGCGTCGGACCCGTTCGCGTGTATTCGCTGCCTTTCGCCTACAGTCGCAATCTATCGCAATTTCAGGTACATAGCACGTATTCGCCGCACTCGAGCGAATGCGGCCTCGGCTCTGTTTGCCGGTCGTGGATACAAGCGGCGACAAGGCGACACACACGTGCGATTGACTGACGAGACGATTCGCAAGGCAAAGCGACCCACAACGGGGCAGGCCATCCTCTGGGATGATTTGCTCGAAGGCTTCGGCGTGAGGCTCACGCCAACGCGGGCTGCGTACGTCGTGCAGTGGCGCGAGCCGGATGGCAAGCGACCGCGCGAGGGCCTGAGGCGTTTCTGGCCCGCGACACCCGTCGATGAGGCGCGCAAGGTGGCGCGGGCTCGACTCACGGAAGTTGTCACGCTTGCGGGCGGCAACGGCGGCGTCGCGCTGCGCGCCGGCATCCGCCAATGGTACGAGCGGCAGTCAGAACTAGGGACTTGGCGTCCTCGATACCGGCAGAAAGTGGACGCACTGATCCGTCACTTCGTCGAGGGCGAACCATCGGCGCGCATCAAGCTGTCAGCGACCACGCGTGTCGCCATTGAAACGCTCGGCGGGAAGCCGGTCGGTGCCGTCACGCGCTCGGACGTGCTGGCCGTCGCCAACGGCATCAAGCGAGGCGCGGCAGATCAGTTCATGGCCGTGCTCTCGAAGTTCTACAACGACATGTTCGATCGCGGCGTTGAGATTCCGAACCCTGCCCGCAATCGGCTGCGCGTCACCGGCGGTCGCCGGCGACGCTCGCGCACACTCAACGATGCGGAACTGGTGACGCTGTGGCGTGCGCTTGAGAAAGAGGGCGACCCGGCCAGTGGTGCCTTTGAGCTGCTCGTCTTCACCGGTGCACGCCGCCGCGAAGTCACGCAGATGCGCTGGTCCGAAGTGGACCTAGACGCGGGCACGTGGACGCTGCCGCCAGATCGGCGCAAGACTGGTAAGCGCGACCTGGA
>CAZPJE010000268.1:0-6110 GCA_964586725.1 uncultured Steroidobacteraceae bacterium
CGGTATCCGGGTCGATCTCGAGTTCGCAGACGTGCACGCCGGCCGGGAACGTGAAGTTCGCCGGATCGAAGAACGCGGTTTCCTCGAGGCCGGGTTCGATCTGATCGCTGGGCCACGCGGCCGGCGCGTGCGCGAGGAACGCGATCTCGGGGAACGAAATGCCGCGATCGGTGCCGGCCACGTTGAAGCGGCCGTTCTCGAAGCGGATGTCGCCTTCGGCGGCCTCGAGCAGGTGCGACGCGATGCGCTTGCCCTTGGCGATGACCTTGTCGAGCGCCTTGACGATCGCCGTGCCGCCGAGCGCGAGTGAACGTGAACCGACGGTGCCGATGCCAAACTGCACGATGCCGGTATCGCCGTGCACGATCTCGATGCTCTCCATCGGCAGGCCGAGCCGCTCGCTGACGAGCTGCGCGAACGTGGTCTCGTGACCCTGCCCGTGCGAATGCGTGCCGGTGATCACGACGACCGAACCCGACGGATTCACGCGGATGGTCGCGCCTTCGAACATGCCGCTGCCGCCGCCCGCGGCCATGATGATCTTCGACGGACCGGCGCCGCAGGCCTCGATGTAGCTCGACACGCCGATGCCGCGCAGCTTGCCGCGCTTCGCCGCTTCCGCGCGCCGCTGCTCGAAGCTCGCGTAATCGCTGAGCGCGACGGCCTTGTCGATGACTTCCGGATAATTGCCCGAATCATATTCGGAGCCGAACGGCGTCCGATACGGGAACGCCGTCGGTGCGATGAAGTTGCGGCGGCGGATCTCGATCTGGTCGAGGCCGAGATCGCGCGCCGCCTGATCGACGATGCGCTCGATCACGTAGGTGGCTTCGGGCCGGCCGGCGCCGCGATACGCATCGACCGGCACGGTGTTGGTCCACGCGCCCTTCACGTCGCAGTAGGCCGTGGGGATCACATACGTGCCGCACAGCATCGGCGCGTAGTAATAGGTGCAGATCGCCGGCCCGAACGTCGAGTAGTAGGCGCCCATGTTCGCGCTCGTGCTGACGCGCAGCGCGAGGAACTTCGCGTCCTTGTCGAGCGCGAGCTCGACATGCGTGACGTGATCGCGACCATGCCGGTCGCTGACGAACGCCTCGCTGCGCTCGGCCGCCCAGCGCACGGGCCGACCGACGCGCTTCGCCGCCCACAGCACGATGACATCCTCGTTGTAGTGGAAGGCCTTCGAACCGAAGCCGCCGCCGACGTCCGGCGAGATCACGCGGATCTTCGACTCGGGCACCTTCAGCGTGGCGGTCGCCAGCAGAATCCGCTGCACGTGCGGGTTCTGCGACGACAGCCACAGCGTGTACTCGCCCTTGCCTTCGTCGTACTCGCCGGTCGCCGTGCGCGGCTCCATCGCATTGCAGATGATGCGGCTGTTGACGACGTCGAGCTTCGCGACATGTGCGGCCTTCGCGAACGCGGCCTCGGTAGCCGCCTTGTCGCCGATCTGCCAGTGGAACGCGACGTTGCCCGGCGTCTCCGGCCAGATCTCGGGCGCACCGGGGGCGAACGCGCGCTCGATGCTGGCGACCACCGGCAGATCGTCGATGTCGAGTTCGATCAGCTCGGCGGCGTCCTTGGCCTGCAGCGCCGATTCGGCGATGACGACGGCGATCGGATCACCGACGTGGCGCACGCGATCGACCGCGAGCGGCGAATGCGGCGGGTTGAACTGCGGCTTGCCGCTGATGTTCTGCGTCATCCAGCCGCAGGGCAGATCGCCGATGCCATCGGCCTTGAGGTCGGCACCGGTCAGTACGTCGACGACGCCGGGCGCCGCCTTGGCCGCGCTGACATCCACCTTGCGCAGCACCCCGTGGGCCACCTGCGAGCGCAGGATGTAGGCAAAGGTCTGGCCCGGCCGGACGATGTCGTCGGTGTAGCGGCCGCGGCCGGTGATGAAGCGCTGATCTTCGATGCGCGGAACCGAGGCTCCGAAACCCGTGCTGCTCAAGCCATATCCCCAGGGGCGATGGGATAGTGATTGCATCGCCTCACGACGATGGTAGCCTCCAGTTCGCCATCGAGGGAAGGGAGAACACAGTTGGCAATCACTGGCGAATACCGCATCGCAGCCCCGCGCGAGGCCGTCTGGGCCGCGCTCAACGACCCGGAGGTCCTGAAGGGCTGCATTCCGGGCTGCGAAGAGCTGACCAAGCTGTCCGACACCGAGATCGACGCCCGGGTCGCGGCGGCGCTCGGCCCTGTCCGCGCCACCTTCGCGACCCGGATCCAGCTGTCCGACATCAACCCGCCGGAGTCCTACACCATCAGCGGCGAGGGCAAGGCCGCCGCTGGCTTCGGCAAGGGCAGCGCCCAGGTGAACCTGACGGAAGATGGCGCCGTGACCGTGCTGCGTTATTCCGCCGACCTGCGACTTGGCGGTAAGCTCGCACAGGTGGGATCGCGGCTCCTCGAGGGGGCCACCCGCCAGCTGGCGGACCAGTTCTTCGACGCCTTCGCGCAGCGGCTCGACGCCGGCGCGGCGAAGCAGGCTGAAGTCGCCGCTGAATCGGGCACGACCGAGGCCACGGGCGCCGCGGGCGGTGCAGCCGGCTCGAAGCTCGGCTGGATCGCTGCCGCAGCAGTCATTGCCGCGATCGTCGTCTGGCTGCTGTCACGTTAAGGATTCGACAGGGAAAACGCCGCATGAAGGTCAGTCTCGAAGTGAATGGTCGCGCCGTGTCGGCCGACGTCGAAGAGCGCACCCTGCTCGTCGACATGCTGCGCAAGAACCTGCGCCTCACGGGCACGCATGTCGGTTGCGACACCTCGCAGTGCGGCGCCTGCGTCGTGCATGTCGACGGCCGCGCGGTCAAAAGCTGCACGATGCTCGCCGCGCAGGCCGATGGCGCGAAAGTCACGACCATCGAAGGCCTCGCGCCCGAGGGCAGCCTGCATCCGGTGCAGGCGGCGTTCCGCGCCAACCATGGCCTGCAGTGCGGCTTCTGTACGCCGGGCATGATCATGACCGCGGTCGAACTGCTGCAGCGCAATCCGAACCCGACCGAGCAGGAAATCCGCGACGGCCTCGAAGGCAACATCTGCCGCTGCACGGGCTACCACAACATCGTCAAGGCGGTGGCTGCCGCCGCGCAGACGCTGCGCACCACGGGCTGAGGGGCGTCACATGTATTCGTTCGAGTACCAGAAGCCGACCGACGTGAAGTCCGCCGTGCAGGCCGCGAGCGCCAGCGGCGAGAACAAATTCATCGCCGGCGGCATGACGCTGCTGCCGACGCTGAAGCTGCGCCTCGCGCGGCCGGACAGCCTGGTCGACCTCGGCCGCATCGCTGAACTCGCCGGCATCCGCATCGAAGCGAACCGCGTCGAGATCGGTGCGATGACGCGCCACGCCGATGTCGCGCACTCGGCTGAGCTGCGGCGCGCGCTGCCGGCGCTGGCGTCGCTCGCGGGCGGCATCGGCGATCCGCTGGTGCGCAATCGCGGCACGATCGGCGGCTCGATCGCGAACAACGACCCGGCCGCCGATTACCCCTCCGCCGTGCTCGGCCTCGGCGGCACGGTGATCACCGATCGGCGCGAGATCGCCGGCGATTCTTTCTTCACCGGCATGTTCTCGACCGCGCTCGACGCGGGCGAACTGATCACGCGACTGCGCTTTCCGATTCCGAAGCGCGCGGCCTACGTCAAGTTCCCGAACCCGGCGTCGCGTTATGCGATGGTCGGCGTGTTCGTCGCCGAGACCGCCGGCGGCGTGCGGGTCGCCGTCACCGGTGCCGGCCCCTGCGTGTTCCGCGTCGCGGCGTTCGAAGCCGCGCTGGCGAAGCGCTTCGCGCCTGAGTCGCTCGAAGGACTCGGCGTGCCGGCCGACGGCCTGAACCAGGATCTGCACGGCTCGGCCGAGTATCGCGCCAGCCTCGTCAGCGTGATCGCAAAGCGCGCTGTCGCCGCCGCGCTCGCGGGCTGACCGCGCGCCAGCGCGGATCCACGCTTGAGCACCGCACTGCCCGCTTCCGTCGACGCGACCGAAGCGCTGCTGCGCGGCCAGCACTATCTCGCCGACCGCACGCTGTCGGTTGTGCTGTTCCTCGCGCTGAAGCTCGGGCGTCCGCTGTTCCTCGAGGGCGAGGCCGGCGTCGGCAAAACCGAGATCGCGCGCGCGCTGGCCACCGGTCTCGGCCGCGACCTGATCCGCCTGCAGTGCTACGAAGGGCTCGATGCATCGGCCGCGCTGTACGAATGGAATCACCTGCGCCAGCTGCTGGAGCTGCGCGTCGCCGAGACCGCGAGCGGCGTCGATCGTTCGCGCAGCGCGCTGACCGGCGCGATCTTCTCGCCCGAGTTCCTGATCAAGCGGCCGCTGCTGCAGGCGCTCGAACCGCATCCGAACGGGCCGCCGGTGCTGCTGATCGACGAGATCGACCGCGCCGATGAACCCTTCGAAGCCTTCCTGCTCGAGATCCTGGCGGACTATCAGGTCACGATCCCGGAGCTCGGCACGGTGCGCGCCGCGCAGCCGCCGATCGTGATCCTCACGTCCAACCGCACCCGCGAAGTGCACGATGCGCTGAAGCGCCGCTGCCTGTATCACTGGGTCGGTTACCCGGATGCGGTGCGCGAGCTCGAGATCCTCGCTGCGCGTGCGCCGGAAGCCGGCAGCGCGCTGTCGCTCGAGATCGTCCGCTTCGTGCAAGGCCTGCGCCAGCGTCGGCTGCAGAAGCCGCCGGGCGTCGCGGAGAGCATCGAATGGGCGCGCGCGATCGTCGCGCTCGGCCAACACGCGCTGACGCCGCAGCTGCTGCAGGAAACCCTCGGCGTGCTGCTGAAGTACGAGGAAGACATCGCGGCCGTGCGCGCGAACCTGCCGGGTATCGACGCAGCCCGGGCCGGCGCCGGCTGACACGGCATGGCGGCGTCCGCTGCAGCCGCTGCGTTGACACTGCCGCGACTCGCCACCGCGCTGCGCGACAGCGGCGTCAAGGTCGGCAGCGGTTCAGTGCTGGTCGCGGCGCAGGCGCTGGCCTGCATCGACCTCGCGCGTCGCGACGATGTCCGCGATGCGTTGCGCGCGGCGCTCGTGCACGAGCCCGCCGACTTCGAACTGTTCGACAGCCTGTTCGCGCTGCTGTTTCCAGAGGAGCGCACTGGCGTCGATGGCAGTCAACCCAACCTGCCGCGCTCCGAGGATCTGCCGCCCGCGCCGGGCGGGCGCCGCCTGGCCGCCGCGCTGCCGCAGCCAAGCGTGCGACAGATGCCCGCACCCGAACTCGTCGAGCGCGATGCCGCTGGCTCGGCATCCGACAGCGAAGTGCTCGCGAGCAAGGATTTCGAGCAGATGAGCGCCGCGGAACTTGAGCGTGCGCGCCGCCTGCTCGCCGCCGCGCCACCCCGCGCCGCGCAGCGCCGCACCCGCCGCCTCGTGGCCGATGCGCGCGGTCGCCAGATCGACCTGCGCCGCACGCTGCGGCAGATGCTGCGCGGCCTCGATCCGCTGCCGCTGCCCCGACGGCGGGCGCAGCGACGACCGCGCGACTGGGTGCTGCTCGTGGATGTCTCTGGTTCGATGGCCGCGTATTCGCGGATGGCGCTGCATCTGGCCTGGGCGCTGGCGCGCCGCGGCGGTCGGCTCGAGGTGTTCACGTTCGCGACCCACCTGACGCGCCTGACGCGCGCGATGCGCAGCGCCGATCCGGACATCGCGCTGCAGCTCGCGACGCGCGCCGTGACCGACTGGGACGGCGGCACGCGCATCGGCGAAGCGCTCGCGGAGTTCAATCATCGCTGGGCGCGGCGCGTGCTGACGCGTGATCCCTGGGTCGTGCTGCTGACTGACGGCCTCGAGCGCAGCGGCGTCGAGCAGCTGGACATCGAAGTCGCGCGGCTCGCGCGCCAGTGCCGCGAGCTGATCTGGATCAACCCGCTGCGCCGCAGCCCAAGCTACCAGCCGCTCGCCGCAGGCGCCGCGGTGCTGCATCGGCACGCATCGCGGCAATACACGGCGCACAACGTCGAGTCGCTGCTCGCGCTGGGCCGGCTGATCGAATCGCCCAGTCCACCATCCAGAGGGGGATCCTGATGTCCAGCATCGATCGCGATACACGCCGCCGGGTACTGCAGGGCACGGCCTGCGCCGCGGCCAC
>CAZPJE010000269.1:0-5598 GCA_964586725.1 uncultured Steroidobacteraceae bacterium
CGCCGTGCACCGTAATCACGGCGCGTGTCGTCGTACTCGACGTACGTGTGGTCAAACACGCCGCTGGCAAACGCGAAGTCGAACCCGCGCTGCTGCCAGTTTCGGGTGCTCTTGGCGGCGTCCCACTCGAACGCCATTCGGGACATTACATTTGTATATACAGTACGTCAAACGGATCGTTCCGACGGGATAACGTTCGCGTTTTACTGCGGGGCGACGGACGGCCGCCGAGCCCCAGCGTCAATCCTGTGGTCGCCCCGTCAGTAGCAACCGTCGTTAGCGCGCGTTGCCCGAGTCATTCGTCTCCTTCTCTACGAACGCGAGAAAGAAGGTGGCAACTGGCCCGGCAATCAGGGAGCCCAGGAACCACCACAAGCCGCTTCTGCCCTTCAGTTGCGCGATGTTCGCGTTGATCAACGCGAGAGCGCCCCATCCAACGGCGTACTGGTTCACATCAGAGGTCATGTCTATTCTCGTCGTGCTAACGGGGCTGTAGAAAGACTCGCCGACCACCCCGATGTAGAAACGGAACCGAGGGCGCGGCCGAGTGTTGGCCTCGAAGAGAATGTGCAGGTCGTTCCGTCCCTCGTCGAGAGATCGCCATGGCGCGCTACAAGCCCATCGACCTCCAGCCCAAGCTGATCCCGGTCGACCTCGCCGCGCAGCTCCTGCCGGGCACGTTCGAGCATGCGCTGCACCACCTGCTCGAGCACGCCATCGACCTGCCCCCGTTCGATGCGCGGTATCGGCATGACACGACCGGCGCGCCGGCCTACCCACCGGCCATGCTGTTGCGGATCGTACGGTTCGCCTACGCCCGCGGGATCGTGAGCAGCCGCGCGATCGCCCGGGCCTGCGAGGAACACATCACGTTCATCGCCCTGAGCGGCGATTCCCGGCCCCACTTCACGACCATCGCGCACTTCGTATCGACCCTGGGCGATCAGATCGCGCCGATCTTCGCCGCCGTGCTCGCCGTCTGTGACCGCCAGGGGCTGATCGGCCGCGAGATGTTCGCCATCGACGGGGTCAAGTTGCCCGGCAATGCCTCGAAGCACCGCAGCGGCACCCGGGCCGACTTCGAGCGACAGGCGGAGAAGATGGAGCGCGCCGCCGAGGCGATGCTGGCACGGCATCGGGCCGAAGATGCCCGCGAGGTCGAGCCGACCCTGACGGCGAAGGACACCGCGCGACGGGAGCGACTCGTACGCGACGCGGCCGACCTTCGCACGTGGCTGGCGCGGAACCCCGACGACCGACGCGGAGCGAAAGGCGCGGTGCGCAAGCGCAATCGCACCGACAACGAGAGTGCGAAGATGGCGACCAGCAAAGGCGTCATTCAGGGCTACACGGGGGGGGCCACCGTCGATGCGGCGCATCAGATCATCGTGGATGCCCAAGCGCATGGCGTGGGGGCAGAGCAGGAGCTGCTGCTCCCGGTGGTCGAGGCCACCGCCGCGCTGCGCACCGACGCGACGGTGCTCACCGCCGATGCCGGCTATCACAGCGAAGCGAATCTGCGGGCGCTCGCGGAGGCCCTGGTCCCCGCGCTGATCGCCGATAAGGACATGCGACGCCGGGATCCGCGCTTCGCCACGCAGGAGCGGTACACGACGCGGCCCGATCCGCTGCACGACAAATCGAAGCCGACGCGGAAGCCGCTGGAGGTCTTTGGGCCGGAGGACTTCCAGTACGATCCTGTCGCACGCACGTGCGTCTGTCCGGCGGGGAAGTCGCTGTATCGCCGCGGCGCAGCGCCGCGATGCGCAGGCGCATCGACCGCCCAGAGGGCCGCGCACAATACGCACAGCGCTTCGCCACGGTGGAGCCCGTCGTTGGGAACCTGCGCGCGAACAAGCGACTCGATCGCTTCACGCTGCGCGGCCGCACCAAGGTCGATACGCAGTGGAAGCTGTACTGCCTCGTGCACAACATCGAGAAGCTGGCCCACGCAGGATACGCAGCGTAGACGGAGAACACGGTGCCACGTCGACTCACCGCTTGACCGGCACGCTTTCTCAGTAGATCAACAGAACATCGCCGCCGCCATCGTCACCGCTTCGCGTTGAAGCAGGCGAGGACCATGGAAATCAGCTTTTCCTACAGCTTCAACGCCCAGTTCTGCCGCGGGGCCTCTTCATAATGCGACGGGCGAACGCAGTGAGCCGGTCGCGCTCCTCGAGCAGCCCCGTCGGCAGCAGCGACCCGTTCTGCATCGATGAATACAAAACGGTGTGCCGACTCTACGACTCCTTGAGGTGTCTCTGATCCAATCGCGACGGCAAGCGGCCAACCTCGAGCGGCTCGGGATATCGCCGCCGGAGATTTGCGAAGCCGAGGCCGAGGCCGAGTGGCGGTAGGGCGAGAATCAACACGGGCAAGCCGACGATGAGAGCGATGCATCCCCCTGCGACGGCGGCGGCGAGCGGCTCGGCAATCGTTCGCCAAAGTGGCACCCTGCGTAGTTCGGACCAAGTGATGAGCGGGCTTACGACGGCGGACACTACGCCAAATACGGCCGCGTTCCAAGCGTAATTCGCGAGGGTTGCGGGAGGTGCACCCGCGGCGAGCTTCCCGAGTCGGGTGAGGATTACGCCGAACACGGCGCCAGCCGCTGCACCGGCGACTACAAGACCAAGCTGTAGAAGTCGCCGCGTACTCAATGGACGTCGGAGAATTGGCATACCTTGTTCATCTGGTGACCTGCAGAACGCCCATGCTCTGCGGCGGGGCCCTATAACAATGCGGCAGGCGAGCGAAGCGAACCAGCCGCCATCCTTGATTCAGCCCCGTCCGCAGCAGCGATCGTTATGCCGCGCCGCGCCGCCGCGGCCGATGTAGCGCGTCAACGACCGCTGCGGGATTGTGAGCGGCGACTTGCAGGAGAGCCAGCGCTGGACCATCCGGTACGCGCCGACCTTGCTCCCAGTTTCGCAGCGTGGCGACGCTGACACCGATCATCAGCGCGAACTCGGCCTGCGACTGCCCCAGCTCTGCACGAACGGCCTTCACATCCGTGGGCTTGAATTGGCGCGAGCGTGACGGCTTACGCTCACCACGGCGGATGGCCCCTGCCTGTCGGACACTCTCCAACAGTTCGTTGAACGCGTCGACCTTCACTTGAACTCCTCGCGCACCACTCGAGCGAGGGCGCGCAGCTGCGTAGCGGTGAGATCCCCTTGGTCGTTCTTCGCGTACAGATAGAGCATGTAGCACACGCCGTCGTCGGCCGCCCAGTAGTAGATCGTCCGAACACCGCCGCGCTTGCCGCGCCCTTCGGCGCCCCATCGCAGCTTGCGCAGGCCACCGCCCCCTGGGATGAGCGCGCCCTGCTCGGGCCGCAGGTACAGGGCCGTCTGGAGCGCGCGGTACTGCTCGTCATCGAGGTGCCGCCGCAGCGCGGCCGTGAAGATCGGCGTCTCGAGGAAGCGCAGGGAGAACTATACGCCATTGGCGCACTGCGCGCCAGAGTGAGCACCGCCCGGTCGGTCGGCATAACGCCAGCTTCTGCAGCGGGCGATCAAATCAAATGCGCGCGCAGCGCGCTTCCGAAAGCGCCCGACTGCAGCAGGCATCGTTATGGCGGCTCACGCCCTATGCTCCGCTGCGCGAACGCCAATAGCCTGGTCGGCGACGAAAGTGAGCAACAGCGAGAATGTAGATCCGCGTCGCCTCGGTGGCGTACAGCAAATAATAGGGAAACCGCCTAATGAAGGTGCGACGCAGGTCGTCGCTGACGGGCGCGCCCGCCTGAGGCAGGCGCTGCGCGTACTCGGTTGCGGCTTGCACCTCGGCAAGGAAAGCAGATCCGAGCCCTGGTCGCACGAGCTCGTAGTACTCCATGGCGGCATCGAACTCCGCCCGCGCCTCCGGGTGGAACTCGGCGATGAGCGCCATTACGGCGCGAGACGCCGGGTTGCGGCCTCAAATACCTGCGAGGCAGGGATCCCGCTCACCGTTCCTGCTCGAAGCTCCTGGAGCCGGATCGTGGCCTCTTCACGCCATACATCTTCAATTGCAGTGGCAGGACCCGCGTCGAGGTCGGTATCCAAGCTGGCCAATAGCAACTCCGCCAGCCTCGCGCGATCAGCTGCCGGCAGGGTCAGAAGCTGCGATTCGAGGCTGTCGGAAGACCGAACCATAGGTGAATCCTCTTGGTGGGGTTCCCCGAAAAGTACCACTGAGCCCCAAGTCCTGCGCCACTCGGCATAGCGCCTCAGCGTTGTCCTGCGACGGCCCTCCAAATATTGCCGCCGGCGAGCAAGGCGGCGACAGTGACGCCGCCGTCAGGACCAAGCTGAGGTTAGGCCGCTCGTCACAGCGCAGCGCGAGTGCCTCCTAGAACGGAGACGTTCGGCACCGCACCGCGAGGAGGCCGGTGGCCGCACTCAGGTCCACGTCCGCCAGCAGCAGGCCGTCGAGCCCGTAGGGTTGCGCGCACTGCAGGGACCCGTCTGGTCGTGCGACGGCGGACGTTGTGCTGGAGCCATCGCTCGCGTAGTTCACGGACGCGAAGTAGCACGTGTTCTCGGCGGCCCGACACAAGATCGCCTTCTCATGAAACGAGTTCGCGGGATCGCCAAACGATCGCGGTCGATACGCGCCGGGTTCGGCCCGACTCGCATGCGGATGGAACACGACGTGCGCGCCACGGCGTGCCGCCCACCGCACGGTCTCGGGATAGCGCCATCCCTCATGGCAGATCACGACCCCGAAAGTCAGGGGCCCCGCCGTGAACACGTGACGGTCTGCACCGAACGCGGGATACTGCTGCTCCTCGGACGGATCCAGTTGCCCCTTGTCTTGCCAGCCCGCGATCGTGCCATCCGAGTGGATGACGCACGCTGTGATCTGCAGGCCGCGTTCGGTGAGACGCTCCGTGCCGAGAATCACCGTGACCTCTGCCGCTCGGGCCGCAACCGCCACGGCCGCCCACGCCTGCTCCAAGAACACCGGGTCGGGTGCGGGCAGTGTCGCGTCCGGCCACCGATAGCCGGGCACGAAGCATTCTGGAAAGCAGAGCACGCGGGCTTGCTGCCGATTGGCCTCGCCGATCGCCGCGATCGCGAGCTGGACCGATTCGGCTGGGGTGGTTGGCGGGTGGAGGTTCGCGAGGGCGATCCGAACGATGCTCATGGGAGACTCCAGGACAAAGTCGTGCTTCGTATCGCGTACCGCGTGGTCGTGCGGCATAACGCTCGCGTTCTGTTGCAGGGCCCTTCAATAGGATGTGGCCAGTGAGCGCAGCGAACAGGCCACAGTCCTTGAAGGCCCTGTCAACAGCAACGCACTGTTAGAGAGCCGCCCTGCGGGGAACTTGCACTTGGTCGAACACCCGGAGCGTGCTCGCCAGATCCGCGTAGTCCGCGATGATGTGCGATGCCCCGGCACGGCGCAAGCGATCGACCGACGGCCCCACGCCCACCCCAGCAAACGGCAGGTGGAGCGCCTGCGCCGCCCGCACGTCCCAGACCCCATCGCCGATCGAGATCACGCGGTCAAACCCGGGGACGCCGTACTGCACCTGCGCGCGCGCGATGACACTGGTCACGATCGCCACCCGCGCCGGACCGTCCTCCGAGGTCGCCAAGGGAATCC
>CAZPJE010000270.1:0-2718 GCA_964586725.1 uncultured Steroidobacteraceae bacterium
ATTGCGAGCCGACAGCACCAGCGGCTGGGCCGGGGCGGCGGGTGGTAGCGACGCTGGTTTGGGCGGCTGCTGCAGCACGATAAATGCGTTGGTGCCGCCGACGCCGAGCGAGTTCACGGCAGCGCGGCGCGGCGCAGCGCCAGCCGGCCACTCGATCAGCTTGTCGGCGACCTTGAACGGGCTACCTTCAAAGCCGATGGTCGGGTTGGGTGCCTCGTAGTTCAGCGACGGCGGGATGCGGCCGTGTTCGAGTGCCAGCGCGGCCTTGATCATGCCTGCGACACCCGCAGCGGTATCGAGATGACCGATGTTGGTCTTGACCGAACCCACGTAGCAGAAGCTGGCCTTTTCGGTCGACTGGCGGAATGCCTGCGTCAGTGCCGCGATTTCGATCGGGTCGCCGACCGGTGTGGCGGTTCCATGACACTCGATGTAGCCGATGGTGTCGGCGTCGACCCCGGACAGCCCGATGGCCTCGGCGACTGCCGCCGCCTGGCCATCGACGCTGGGCGCGAGATAGCCCACTTTCGACGAGCCATCGTTGTTGACGGCGCTGCCCTTGATGATGGCGTGGATGTGGTCGCCATCGGCAATCGCATCGGCCAGCCGGCGCAGCACGACCACGCCTGCGCCGCTGCCGAAGATCGTGCCCTTCGAGCGATGGTCGAACGTGCGGCAGTGACCATCGGGCGAGAGGATCTCGCCTTCCTTGTAGTGGTAGCCAACGGCATGCGGCAGTTCGATCGTCACGCCACCGGCCAGCGCCATGTCCGTCTCGCGCGCGAGCAGGCTCTGCACGGCAAGATGGGTGGCAACCAGCGAGGTAGAGCAGGCCGTCTGGACGTTGACGCTCGGGCCCTTGAGGTTGAACGAGTAGGACACGCGCGTGGACAGGAAGTCCTTGTCGTTGCCCGTGTGCCGCAGCAGGAACAGGCCGACGTTCTCGAGCAGATCGCGGTTGGTCAGGATGTTGTAGGCGAAGTAAGCGCCCATGCCGCAACCGGCAAACACGCCGATGTTGCCGTCGAACTTCGCTGGCGGGTGCCCCGCGCGCTCGAGCGCTTCCCAGGCCACTTCGTAGAACTGGCGGTGCTGCGGGTCGAGGATCGCCGCTTCCTTGGGGCTGAAGCCGAAGAATTCCGGATCGAACTGATCCATGTTCTGCAGCACCATCCCGGCGCGGATGTAGTTCGGGTCCGACAGGGTCGAGGGTGACACGCCGCGAGCCAGCAGTTCCTCTTCGGTGTGGAACTTCAGCGATTCGACGCCCCCGACCAGGTTGGCCCAGTACTCCTCGGGGGTCGAGGCCCCGGGTACGCGCAGGGCCATGCCTACGATGGCAATGTCGTTATCGTCGTAATCCGACACGCTGTCTGATCCTTCGGCGCTGGGGAGGCCCGAAATTGTTACATGCCTGAGCTGCCCGGCGACGTGACCTTGTACCGTTCCTGGGCGTTAACCGAATCACGGATCGGCGGCGTCGTTCGCATGGCAGGGCGGCTATCTGGCAATCTTGTATTCTACGCCGCTTCAGGGACTTACGCGGCGGAACGGGGCGGCGTGGGTACAGCCTAGTTCCAGCCACCGCATTGCGACCAATATTGCTATGAGCCAGCGCTACGTTCTGATTTCCCCGTGTCGCAACGAGGCGCAATACATGCGCCAGACGCTGGACGCTGTCGTGGGCCAGTCGGTGCTGCCGGCCAAATGGGTCATCGTGGATGACGGCTCGAGCGACGCGACGCCACAGATCCTGGCCGAGTACGCTGCGCGTTACCCTTGGATCGAAACCGTCACGCGCAATGACCGGGGCCACCGGGCGGTAGGGCCGGGGGTCGTGGACGCGTTTTACTCAGGCTATGCCGTGATTAATCCGCATGAATATGAGTTCGTCTGTAAGCTTGATCTCGACCTGCGCCTGCCACCGCAGTACTTCGAGATCCTTATGCAGCGGATGGCTGCGGATCCGCGCATCGCGACCTGTAGCGGCAAGGCCTACGTCGAGGAGAATGGGGTGCTGATCCCTGAGCGTCATGGCGATGACACTTCCTTGGGGATGACTAAGTTCTACCGCGTGACGTGCTTCGAAGCGATCGGGGGCTTTGTCCGCGAGGTCATGTGGGACGGTATCGACAACCATCAATGCCGCATGCGGGGTTGGGTCGCCTGCAGTTGGGATGAGCCTGACCTGCGGTTCGTCCATCTGCGACCGATGGGCTCGAGCCAGGACAGCATCTATACCGGTCGCATGCGTCACGGTTACGGCCAGTACTTCATGGGTACCGGGTTCTGGTTCATGGCGGCGAGTGCACTGTCGCGCGTCACCCAGAAGCCCTACGTCCTTGGGAGCGTCGCCATGCTGTGGGGTTGGGTGAAGGCGGCGCTGCAGCGCAAGCGGCGCTATGAGAATCCAGAGTTCCGAAGATTCCTCCGGCGCTATCAGTGGCATGCGCTCGTCTTTGGTAAGCGTCGCGCTCTCGCTGATCTCGGGCAGAGACACTGATGTGTGGCATCGCTGGCGTCATCGGGGCCGTTAACGACGAGAATCTGCGCGCGGTTCGACGGATGACTGACGCGATGCGTCTGCGAGGGCCCGACGCCGAGGGCTACTGGAACAGTCAGCCGGACGGGGTCGGAAGCGGGTTGATGCTCGGTCACCGTCGACTCGCCATTCTGGATCTGTCTCCGCTGGGAATTCAGCCAATGACTCATCCGGAG
>CAZPJE010000271.1:0-2847 GCA_964586725.1 uncultured Steroidobacteraceae bacterium
CACGTCTACACCATCGGCTACATGAAGGACGACCCCGGCTACCAGCGCTTCTTCGCCTACATCAGCCTGATCACCTTCTCGATGCTGATGCTGGTGATGTCGAACAACTTCCTGCAGCTGTTCTTCGGCTGGGAGGCGGTCGGCCTGGTGTCGTACCTGCTGATCGGGTTCTGGTACACGCGACCGACGGCGATCTACGCGAACCTGAAGGCGTTCCTCGTCAACCGCGTCGGCGACTTCGGCTTCGTGCTCGGCATCGGCCTGGTGCTCGCCTACTTCGGCAGCCTCGACTACGCCGAGGTGTTCAAGGCGGCGCCCGGGGTCGCGGACAAGACGATCAACCTGGTGGGCGCGGCCGAGTGGTCGCTGCTCACCGTGACCTGCATCTGCCTGTTCATCGGCGCGATGGGCAAGTCGGCGCAGTTTCCGCTGCACGTCTGGCTGCCCGACTCGATGGAAGGCCCGACCCCGATCTCGGCGCTGATCCACGCGGCGACGATGGTGACCGCGGGCATCTTCATGGTCGCGCGGATGTCGCCGCTGTTCGAGCTGTCGGACACCGCGCTGTCGTTCGTGATGACGATCGGCGCGATCACCGCGCTCTTCATGGGCTTCCTCGGCATCGTCCAGAACGACATCAAGCGAGTGGTTGCGTACTCGACGCTGTCGCAGCTTGGCTACATGACGGTGGCGCTGGGCGCATCGGCCTACTCGGTCGCGATCTTCCACCTGATGACGCACGCGTTCTTCAAGGCGCTGCTGTTCCTCGCCGCCGGCTCGGTCATCATCGGTATGCACCACGACCAGGACATCCGGAACATGGGCGGGCTGCGCAAGTACATGCCCATCACCTGGATCACCTCGCTGCTGGGCTCCCTCGCGCTGATCGGCACCCCGTTCTTCTCGGGCTTCTACTCGAAGGACCTGATCATCGAGGCGGTGAAGCACTCCGAGCTCGCCGGCAGCGGCTTCGCGTATGCCGCGGTGTTGGTCGGCGTCTTCGTGACCGCGTTCTACTCGTTCCGGATGTACTTCCTGGTCTTCCACGGCAGGGAGCGCTTCGACGCGTCCGGACACGGTCACGACGCGGGGCACGGCGACCACGGGCACGGTCACGACGACCACGGGCACCACGGTGGCCCGCCGCACGAGAGTCCGGCGGTCGTCACCGTCCCGCTGGTGATGCTCGCGATCCCGTCGGTGCTGATCGGCCTCTACACCGTCGGCCCGATGGTCTTCGGCGACTTCTTCAAGGACGTGATCCACGTCGACGCTGCGAAGCACGGTGCGATGACCGAGCTCGCCGGGCACTTCCACGGCTGGGCGGCGATGGGCGTGCACGCGCTGGTCACCCCGGTGTTCTGGCTCGCCGTCGCCGGAGTCGCCGCCGCGTACTACTGCTACCTGGTCAACCCGGCAGTGCCAGCTGCGATCCAGCAGCGCCTCTCGGGCGTGCACCGCCTGCTCGAGAACAAGTACTACCTCGACCGCTTCAACGAGATCTTCTTCGCGGGGGGCGCACGCTCGATCGGCACCGGCCTGTGGAAGGTCGGTGACCAGACGGTGATCGACGGAGCGGTGGTCAACGGCAGCGCACGGCTGGTCGGCTGGTTCGCCGGTGTGCTGCGCTGGGTCCAGTCCGGCTTCATCTACCACTACGCGATCGCGATGATCGTCGGCGTGGCGGTGATGGTCTGGTGGTTCGTGCCGATCACGACGCGCTGACCGGCACGGGGACAAAAGAACATGAACACCTCCGTTTCCTTCCTCAGCGCCGCGATCTGGATCCCGATCCTCGCGGGCCTGTTCGTGCTGGCCTTCGGCACCGACCGCAACGCCGGCGTGGTGCGCGCCGTCTCGCTTGGCGGCGCGGTGCTGGGCTTCCTCGCGACGATCCCGCTCTACACGAAGTTCGACATCGCGTCGGCCGAGATGCAGTTCGTCGAACGCATGCCCTGGATCGACCGTTTCGGGGTGGAGTACCACCTCGGTGTGGACGGGATCTCGCTGTGGTTCGTGATGCTGACGGCGTTCATCACGATCTTCGTCGTCGTCGCCGGCTGGAAGGTCATCGAGGAGCGCGTCGCCGGCTACATGGCGGCGTTCCTGATCCTCTCGGGCCTGATGGTGGGCGTGTTCGCGGCGCTCGACGGGCTGCTGTTCTACGTCTTCTTCGAGGCGACCCTGATCCCGATGTACGTCATCATCGGCATCTGGGGCGGACCGAACCGTGTCTACGCGGCGTTCAAGTTCTTCCTGTACACGCTGCTCGGCTCGCTTCTGACCCTGGTCGCGATCATCTACCTCTACCTGAAGTCGGGCTCGTTCTCGATCCTCGACTGGCACGAGATGCCGCTGTCGATGTCCGAGCAGGTCGCGATCTTCTTCGCGTTCCTGCTCGCGTTCGCGGTCAAGGTGCCGATGTGGCCGGTGCACACCTGGCTGCCCGACGCGCACGTCGAGGCGCCCACCGGCGGCTCGGTCGTGCTGGCCGCGATCATGCTGAAGCTCGGCGCCTACGGCTTCCTGCGACTGTCGCTGCCGATCGTACCCGACGCGAGCCAGGCGCTCGCCGGCACGATGATCGTGCTGTCGCTGGTCGCGGTCGTCTACGTGGGGCTGGTCGCGCTGGTGCAGACCGACATGAAGAAGCTGATCGCCTATTCGTCCATCTCGCACATGGGGTTCGTCACGCTCGGCTTCTTCATTTTCAATGCGTATGGAATCGAAGGTGCGTTGGTCCAGATGATCTCGCACGGCTTCGTCTCGGCGGCCATGTTCCTGTGCGTGGGCGTGATGTACGACCGCATGCACACGCGCAACATCGCCGATTACGGCGGCGTGGTG
>CAZPJE010000272.1:0-2898 GCA_964586725.1 uncultured Steroidobacteraceae bacterium
GTCACTGATCGCGCACTGTGACTTGCGACGCAACTTCGACGCGGGCGCTGCTCACGTCAAGGCTCATGCCAGTGGTGTTGAGGACTACCTGCACCGCAACCGGAACACTGGCGCTCCGCAGCTTCGGTATTCGACGCTACGTGCCAATCAGTGCGGTGACACCGTGAACGGCGTTGGTCCCGTCGATTGGTCGCTGAACTTGCAGCCGGAAAACGGCTTAGTCACGCAGGCTATCGAGGATGGCATTGCGGAGGGCAACTACTTCCCATTGAACTTCACCGCAGAAGTTGTGCTTGGTGGGCGCAACATGATGGCGCGTGGCAATACGGGCGTCTCGGTCAACGTGTTGGAAGGCAACGGCGGCGCGCATGTTGCCGGGTTGCCCGGCGGAGACGGCGGTGCATGGGACGGCCCGTACTACACCAGCGCCAGCGAAATCACCACGCAGGCCCCAACGAGATAAGCCATGCCTACTAGAGTCAGAACAGTATTAGGCGCGGATACCAGCTTCGGCGCATCGCCGCAGTCTGTTTCAATAACTGCGCCCGGTATCGGCAATTCTTTGACGCTGCGGATTTCGACAAGCAACGGTGCGGCTGTAACTAGCGTGGCGTGCGGCAATGGCACGGACTGGTTCCTGTATTCGCGAGACCGCACAAGCACTGGCAACGGCGTGATCGAGGTATGGCTAATTCGCAATATCACGAACTCGCCAACCTCGATCAGCGTGGCATGGGCATCGGGTAGCGCGCTGGCGTTTATTGACTACGTCGAATGGTCCGGTGACATCGAGCAGCACAACGCGCAGGAAGGAAACGCTAATGGCTTTTGGTCAAGCGGCGCTGTTGGCCCCTCGCTCACTTCCACGGCTGCCGGTGTCGGCGCGTTCGGCGATGCCAACCTCGGCAGCGCGGCGATCTTCACCGGCGCATCTGGTATCACTGTTGACCCCGGCACGTCGTCAACCGAGCACCTGATTTTTTCAGAGAACCTTGGTTCGGCAGGTTCGTACACCATCGGCGGCACGCCGGGATCTGGCGTCAATTATGAAATTTCCGCAGTGCTGATTCAGTCGGCAGGCAGCGGCGGTGGCTCCGCTGCTGCGGCGGCACACTACTATCGACGGAGACGAGCGGCATGATCCCACTGCGACAATCGACGGCCGTCACTGTGGACGTCGGCCCGTTCCTCGACCGCACGAACGCGGCCGACCGCGAGACGGGGCTCACGATCGCCGCTGCTGACGTTCTGATCAGCAAGAACAACGGCGCATTCGCCGCGAAAAGCGACACCGGCGCGGGAACGCATGACGCGCGGGGCTGGTACAACATCCCGCTTAACGCGACCGACACGAACACTCTCGGCCGGCTCGTGATCGACATCGAAAACGTCGCGGCCCTGCCTGCTGGGGCCGATTTCTGGGTCTATCAGGCCAACGTGTTCGACGCGCTGTTCGCCGGCACCGAATACCTCGAGGTGACGACCCTGGCGCATGACTTCACGATCGTCGGTTCGACGTTGACCGTCCGCGAGCGCGACGGCACGACGACGCAGTTCACGAAGACGATCAGCACGACCCCGGGCGCTGATCCTGTGACGGGTCTCGACTGATGACGATCTCCACTCGCGACGGCTTGATCGACGGTCTCGGCAACAATGCGAGCCGGATCGTCGTCGACAAGGCCTCAATCGCCAACCCTGCCGTCGGCCAGTTCTTCTCGCTGTGGCGTGCGACGGGCATCCCCGGTCAGGCCGCAATCCCGGCCGCGGCCGCGATCCCGACGCACGCGACGCTGGGCGCGCTGGGCTTCACCCAGCAGATCTCACCGAACACGAGTTACCTGGCGTATCTCGTGCCGAAAATGGCGAACGTGCAGTCGCTCGAGATTCATGATCGGGTCGCGCACATGGGCGGCCTCAACGGCACGCTGACGACAGCGCAGACCGTAGGCATTGACTTGACGTCGGGCGGGCTGAACCTTGAAGCGGCGCGCCGCGGCGACGCGAACTTCTCGGACATAGAATGGTGGCTCGAGATTTACACCGACCTAGGCGCGACCGGCGTCAACGCCACTGTGGCCGTCACCTATGACGACGCATCAACCGGCAACCTGGCTGCGATCGCTCTCGGCGCGACGCCTCGCGCGGGCCGCATGTATCAGCTGATTCCCGCCGTCCCGGGCCGCTGGATTCGTGCGGTGACGTCGGTCACCCTGTCGGCGACTACGGGCTCGGCGGGCAGCTTTGGCGTGACGGCGACGCGCAACCGCACCGAGGTCGACGTCGATGTCGCCAATAAGGGCAAGCCTTTCCACTGGGCCGATCTCGGCTTCCCCGAGATCCCGAATAACAGCTGTCTGTTTTTCATCGTGCCGGCCGTCACGACGGCGACCGGCGTAGTGCGCGCAAAAGGCAAGATCATTCACGGCTAACGCATGATCCCATTCCCGCAGACCGAGAAGCTGCCGAGCCCGGTCTCGGACATCTGGGAACAGGGCGCGGCCGGACAGATCCTGCGCGGCGAGGTGTTCCGCCTCCCGCCCGCCGGCGGTTTCCGATCGCTGGCGCTGCTCGGCATAGGGATCGGGCTCCTCGGCGCGACTGGACTGAATATCCAGTCGGCCAACGCCGATCAGGCCGAGCGAAGCACCGCTGCGGCCGCTGTTGCCGTTTCGGCGTCCAGCACGCAGACCGACCAGGCCGAGGCGCTGCAGGCAACTGCAGCCGCACCCGCTTCCGGCGCGTCGACGCTGACGGATGGCGTCGAGCGGCTGCTCGCGGACGTCACGACGGCGCGGCCTGGCTTCCGTTCGCTCGCGCTGCTCGGCGTCGGCATGGGCCGCGCAGGCATCGCAGGCGCTGCGCTGTCGGCCGTTCAGACGGACAGCCCCGAGACGC
>CAZPJE010000273.1:0-2075 GCA_964586725.1 uncultured Steroidobacteraceae bacterium
GCTTGGCTACATGCCGCCCGAGTTCATTCACGGCGGGTTCAAGGGCGCCGATGCGACGGCAGACATATTCATGCTGGGGAAGTCCTTCTATGCCCTTCTGACGGGCCGAGAGCCGATGTATTTGGTCGCCGAGGGCGTGCCGCCCCAGCTGTTCCCGATCATCGAGCGCTGCTGCGCCGTGAACCCTCCCAGCCGCTACCAGTCACTGGCCTCCCTGAAGCAAAGCCTCAAGTCGGCATTCGACGTTCTCCTTGGGCGCGCTATCGGCCCGGGCAAAGCCCATGCGCTTCTCCGATCGATCGCCGACCGCCTCAGGCTGTCCCAGCAATACAACCCTGTCGAAGTCGGCCAGTTCGTCGAAGAGCTCGGCATGCTGAACGCGGCCGACCAGCATCAGGTGTGTATGGAACTGCCAAGCGAAGCCTTTTCAGCCTCTCTTGAATTTCGAGTGGGTGGATTCGGTGGTGTTTGAGCTGGCAGCCGGGGTCAAGGGCGGGCGCAGCCCGGCGAAGCGCACCCTTGACGCCGGATGCCAGCCGGTACGCTGGCTGTCATGGCCGATGCGGCATGCTGACGCATCGGCCATGACGAGCAGGAGCGTTTCGTATGCATGACAGGTTGTTTGAGGCGGCACTGGGCATCGCGGCGCCGTGGTTCGTCGCCGGCGTTCGTTTCGACGAGAACAGCAGGGTCTTGACGGTCGGCATCGACTTCACCGCGGGCACTCGGTTCGCGGCCGAGGGCGCCAGCGGCGAGCATCCGGTCCACGACACGCTCACCAAGACCTACCGGCACCTGAACTTCTTCCAGCACGAGTGCGTGCTCGAAGTGCGCACGCCGCGCGTGAAACTGCCCGACGGTACGGTGCACCTGGTCAAGCCCCCGTTTGCCGGCAAGCTCTCGGGCTTCACGCTGCTGTTCGAGGCGCTGGTGCTGATGCTGGCGCCGCAGATGCCGTTTGCCGCCGTGGCGCGCATCGTGGGCATCTCGCCGCACCGCGTGCTGGCGATCTGCAAGCGCTACGTGAGCCTCGCCGTGGCGCAGGCCTACTTCGGCAACGTCCGGGCTCTGGCCATCGACGAGACCTCGCGTGCCCGCGGCCACGACTACATCACGCTGGCGGCCGACGCCGATGAGCGGCGCGTGCTGGCCGTCGTCGAGGGACGTGACGCCAAGGCGGTGGCGGCCATCGCCGATGAGCTGGTCGAGCACGGCTGTCCGCCCGAGCAGATCGACTGCGTCAGCATCGACATGTCCCCGGCCTACATCAAAGGCTGCACCGAGGAACTGCCCAACGCACGCATCACCTTCGACAAGTTCCACGTCGTCTGGCATGCCAACGCGGCGGTGGACAAGATGCGGCGCATCGAGCAGCGCACCGACAAGTCCCTCAAGGGAATGCGTTGGTCGCTGCTGAAGGACCGCGAAAGCCTCAAACCCGAGGCCGCCGCCGATCTGGACGCCCTGATCTCCCGGATGACCACCGTTCGCACCGCCCGGGCCTGGGCCTACAAGGAGCAGTTGCGCAAGATCCTCGAGCGCAAGCAGATCAACGTCGTGCGGCAGATGCTCCTTCACTGGTGCACCTGCGTCATGCGCTCCAAGGTCGAGCCCATGAAGGAAGTCGCCGCCATGGTACGCCGCCATCTCGAGGGCATCGTGGCCTGGGCGCAGACCCGTCAGACCAACGGCTTCCTCGAAGCGCTCAACGGCCTGTTCCAGGCCGCCAAGCGCCGAGCGCGCGGCTTCGCCAGCTTCGACACGATCAGGACCGTCGTCTTCCTGATCGCAGGCAAGCTCGACTTCGCAGCGGTCAACCCTCATGCCCGGTAACCCACACGAAATTCAGAAGAGCCCCTTTTCACTTCTCTCCCAGGCACTGGTGCAGCAGCACTTGCCCCAGTTCATCCAAATCTACAAGGGCATGGCGGAGAACGCCACCTACTCCTGGAGCTTTGCCGAGACCATTGCGGGCAACATGAAGACGCTCTTCGAGGCTGCCAGCACCGCGCCCGCGGAGAAGGCCGAGGCGCTAAGGGTCGCGATCATTGCCGCCGTTCGGCAGAACCGCTTTG
>CAZPJE010000274.1:0-10962 GCA_964586725.1 uncultured Steroidobacteraceae bacterium
GTCGCCTGGCCCGCCTGGCTCGTGCCGGTGCTGGTTGTCGTTCCCTTCGTCGCGTGGACGGCGCTCGCGATCGTCGAAGAGGGGCCCACCGCATTCTGGGCCGCCCACACCGGATCGATGTGGGGAATGCAGATCTGGTACGACCGGCTCTTGAGCGTGACGGTGGCTTTCTTCCTGCTGCAGAACCGTGCGCGCGCGGTAGGCATGAAGTCAGAGGTCTGGGTGCTCCTCGTCATCTTCACCGGCAGCATCGGCTTGCTGTCGATGCTGGCCCAGACGCTGTACTACGAGCGCAAGCAACGCGGCTGACGCCCTGAGCTGACGTTTCGCCAGTTTAGATCCTCGACACCACCAGTCGGTGCTTATCGTTGTCTGTGCGCAACACAATGAGGTTTCCGCACCCTGCTCGCGGTTGACGTCATGCCGGCATAACGATCACGATAGAGGAAGAATTTTCGATCGTTCCACCGGGGGGATTATGTCTCAATTGTTGCGAATGGGCCACGTCAGCGCCGTCTGCGCGGCGGTGGCGATGATCATCGGAGCCCAGGCGGGCATGGCGCAGGGTGAGGCGCAGTCCGCGGACGACCGCGTCGTGCTCGAGGAGGTCGTCGTTTCCGCGCGCAAGCGCGACGAAACGCTGATCGACGTGCCGCTGACCGTGACGGCGATTTCCTCGGCGAAGATCGAGGAACTCGGTATCCGCGATTCGCGCGACCTCGCGCTCTACACCCCCGGCTTCTCGAACGTCGCCTCGTTCGGACGCAACAGTTCCGAGCGTCCTGTCATCCGCGGGCAGTCGAACATCCTCGGTGACCCGAACGCGTCGTACTTCGTCGATGGCGTCTATCTTTCGGGCAGTGCGACGAACACCGAGACGGCGAACCTCGAGCGCGTCGAGGTCATCAAGGGACCACAGGCGGCGCTGTACGGACGCGCCACGTTTGCCGGCGCGATCAACTACGTCACCCGCCGCCCGACCGAGACTTTCGAGGGTCGGGTCAACCTGACCTACGGCGAGTTCGACCAGCTGGATGGCACCGCCTACATCTCCGGCCCGCTCGTCGAAGGCAAGTTGTACTACTACATTGCCGGCACGCACACCGAGGTGGGTGGTTTCTATGACAACCCGCTCGACCAGCGCTCCGACCTGGGTTCCGAACAGACCGATGCCGTCACGACCAAGCTGCTCTGGACGCCGCTGGAAGGGCTGGAAGTCACCGGCCTGTTCACCTACAGCGAGGACAAGGATGGCCCGATCGCCATCGGCCTGCAGGGTCGCCAGTTCAACAACTGCCAGCTGAACAGCCCCACGTTGCCGCGCAGCCGCGGCTATTACTGCGGCGAGGTGTTGAGCGCCGACAGGCTGACCGTGCAGCAGCGCACCGACCTGTTCCCGAATCCGGGCGTGCGCCGCGAGCGCACGCGCGCCGCGCTGTGACCGCCAAGTACGAGTTTGCGGGCGGCTACGAACTGACGTCCGTCACGGCCTACAGCTTCGAGGATTACAAGGTCCAGATCGACGTGAGCTACGGCGGCTATGACGCGTTCGCGGGTCTCGACGCGCTGCCGCCGACCTTCACGGTGCCGCTGCCGCCACCGGCGGCGGGTGCGGCCGGCGACTTGACGCGCCAGTTCCGCAGCGCCGGCAGCTTCTGGCGCTTCAATGAAGAGAACCGCAACGACTTCTCGCAGGAAGTACGGCTGCGCTCGCCGTCCGAGCGCGCGTTCCGCTGGACCGTGGGCGCGTTCTACTTCAAGCAGAGCGACGATTTCACGCGCGACGACAAGGCCTTCCCGGACGGACGCATCGTGCCGAACGGCGCGGCAGCCATCGCGCTGCGCGAGGTCGAGAATCGCGCGTTCTTCGCCGGCCTCGAGTACGACTTCAACGAGCAGTGGACCGCCACCGCCGAGTTCCGCCACGCCGAGGAAGACAAGGAGCAGCTGAGCTTCGCGTTTCCGACCAACGGCACGTCGCGGGTGGCCGCCGCGCCGCTCAACGGCACGTGGAAGAGCAACAAGCCGCGCTTCACGTTGCGCTACAAGCTGAGTGACGATGTCAGCTTCTTCGCCAACTACGCCGAAGGCAACAAGCCGGGCGGTTTCAACAGCGCCACGGTGGCACCGCTGCTGTCCGCCATCGGTCGGGGCCTCGACTACGATGAAGAGGAGTCGGTGAACTACGAGCTGGGCGCCAAGTTCCGCTTGCTCGACCAGCGCGCGTTCGCGACCGTGACCCTGTTCGACACCGAGCTCACGGACCAGCAGCTGACGCAGAACATCGCCGGCCAGAACGCGGCGGGCCAGGTCATCCTGAACTCGTACATCGACAACGTCGGCAAGACGAACTCCCGCGGCGTGGAACTCGAGTTCACGTCCCGCCTGACCGAGCGCTTCGACCTGAGCTTCGGCGCCGCGTATGTCGATGCGACGATCAAGGAGTACGTCAACGTCGACCAGGCCGACCTGTACAGCAATCGGCCCGCGGCGCTGTTCACCCAGGTCAGTGCGATGAATCCGACCGGTTGCGCGAATGCGGCCGCCTGCCAGGCGATCCGCGACCTCGACAACGCCCAGTTCGGCAGCGTGGCGGGCAAGCGCACGCCGCGTTCACCGGAGTGGAACGGTTTCGTGCTCGGCAAGTACACGATCCCGCTCGCCAACGGCCTGGCCTTCTCGCTCGGTGGTGACGTGGTCTATGAGGGTTCGAAGTTCGCGCAGATCCACAACCTGGCCGAGACGGGCGATCGCATGTACCTGAACGCGCGCATCGGCCTGGAGTCGGACAACTGGACCGTGCAGCTGTGGGGTCGCAACCTCAACGACGACGACACGGCGCTCGACATCCTGCGCTACATCGACTCGCGTGGCATCCCGGGACCCGCGGGGCTGTCGACCCGCGCGTTCGCGGTGTCCCTGCCGCGGCCGCGGCAGTTCGGTATCACAGGCACCTACCGGTTCTGATCAGCCGGCCGGCGGCGGCCCCCACGGGGTCGCCGCCTGGCCCGGCCTGCGCCGCCGGTCATCCCAGGTGGCGGCAGCCAGGGGCGCACCACGTCCGTGCGCCCGCTCGATGCGGCCTCAGCGCTTGCGTTCGGCGCGCTTCGCCTCCTTGATCGCGCGCTTCTCGAGCAGCGACTTGGCTGGCTTCTTTTTCTCCTGCTTCTTCTGCTGAACTTCCTTGGCCATGGCCCGACTCCTGCGGTGTGGGTGGTGGAACGCCTGCAGGTTACCGCAGCAGGTCCGGACCTGCGATGATTCGCGGCGTCCCGGTGAGCGCCGGATTCAGGAGGGAAGCATGACGCTCGACGAACTGCTTGCGCGCGAGGAAATCAAGGCACTGCGCAGCGCGTACTCCGCGCACTTCGACGCCCACGAGGTCGATGCGCTTGCCGCACTGTTCACCGACGACGCGGTGTGCGAGTTCGGCCCCTATGGGGAATGGCGAGGGCGAGCGGCGATACGCGCGAATTACGCGAACGTGATCGGCGCGATCGCTGCGCCGTTCGACACGCTGCATGTGGCCACGAATCCGCACCTGCGGATCACTTCGCCGACCACCGCGATCGGGCGCTGGTACCTGATCGACCTCGTGGCGCGACAGCAGCCGGGGGTGTTCGAGTCCCGGGGCGGCCATGATCACCCGCTGATCTACCTCGGCATGTACGAGGACGATTACCGCAAGGTCGATGGCCGCTGGCTCATCGCCCACGTCCGGCTGCACTTCCTGTGGCCGGAGAAGGCCTACAAGGGGCTGCGGCACCCGTCCGGGAGTGAGTCATGACCCAGCCACAGGATCTCGCCGCGTTGGCCGCCCGCATCGAGAAACTGGAGCGCGAACTCGCGCGACGCCAGGACATCGACGACATATATGGCGTGTTGGAGCGCTACTCGCGCGCCCTGGACTGGCTCGATGCAGCGCTGCTCGCCACCGTGTTCTTCGACGATGCCGAGATCGATTACGGATTCTTCCGCGGCACCGGCAAGGACTTCCGCCCGCTGTTGCTGGACATCGAGCGCAGCATCGACAAGCGCTGGCACAGCGCGCCCAATGTTTCCATCCAGCTGGACGGCGACGTGGCGACGGTCGCGTCGTACCAGTTCAGCGTCTCGAACATCCCCGGCGCGCCGCGTCCCCAGGCCGACCTGATGCATGCCTACGGCTTCTACCTCGATCGCATGGAACGCCGCGATGGTCGTTGGGGCATTGCGCGGCGCAAGCATGTCGCGGTTGGCGGCACGATCATCCCGGGCGTTGGCAGCGACGGCATGTTCGCGGTGCTCAACCACCTGGTCGACGCGAGCCCGGGACATGCAGACTATCCGCGTGCGCCGCGGTAGGGCCGCGCGCACGGCGGCGGGACTTTAACCGCGAGGCGCGGCTCAACGACCGATGATGCCCTCGAGCCACGTGAACGCGCCGGCGCCGGCCTGCCAGGCCGCCCAGGCGATCGCGCCGCAATATAGCGTGGCTGCAATGGTAGCGAGATAGCCGAGCACGACGACGAGGCCGTCGCGCTCGACCATGCCGACGCACAGCAACACCACCGCAAGCGCGGGAATGGTATTCGTGAACGGCACCAGCGGCAGCGGCACCATGAGCACCAGCGCTGCGAATGCGATCACGCCGCCATTGACGAAGTTGGCCACGCGGCCGCCGGTGATCACGAGCCAGCGCGGCCGGATCAGTCGCTCGAAGCGCCGGAACACTTCGGCGCCTTTGCGCAGCGCCGGGACCACGTGACGCGAACCGAGCGCGTGCGACAGCAGGCGCTGTGGCATCAGCGGCAGCGTGTCGATCGCGACGGCAACGCCGATCAGCAGCATCAGCAGGCCGAACACCGTGCTCGTGCCCGGAATTGCAACCGGCAGCAGGAACGGCACGGCGAGGAAAGCGCAGAACAGCAACAGTCCCTGCTCGCCGACCAGTTCCAGAAGTTCGCGAACCGTCACCGTCTCGGAGCGGATCGCGCCCGCGGCGCGCTCGAAGGCGGCGGAGAGGCTGGTCTCCGGGGATCGCAGATGGGCAGTGGTCACGGGGTGTCTACTTTGGCTTGGAGGGCTCGAGTCGCGCAGGTGAAGCGATTGCGGCCGCTGGCCTTGGCATCGTACATCGCCTGGTCGGCGCGCCGCAGCAGATCGCTGGCGTTGTCTGCACCGCCCCCGAGGGTGGCCACGCCGAGACTGGCGGTCACGTGCGGCGTTGCGCTGGCGCCGAGTGCCGGGATGCGCAATTGCTCGATCGCCGCGCGGATCCGCTCGGCGACGACGGTGCCCTCCGTGAGGCTCGCGCCGGGGAGCAGAGCCACGAACTCCTCGCCGCCAAAGCGCGCCGACATTTCGTACGGTTGCACGTAGGCGAGCAGCGCATCGGCGACCCGTTGCAGGACTGCGTCACCGGCAGCATGGCCCCACAGATCGTTGATGCGCTTGAAATGATCGACGTCTATCAGGATCACGGTCAGCGGCGCCTGTTCGCGCCGCGCCCGCGCGACTTCGAACTCGAGCCGAGCGGCGAAGAAGCGCCTGTTGTACAGGTTGGTCAGGCCGTCGCGGATGGCCACTTCGCGCAGGGCCCGGCGCGCGGTCTCCACTTCGTCAAGCAGGCCCATTGCCGCGCCGCTGACGGCGGGTGCGACCAGCAACGGAACGAGGGCGGCCACCAGGAGGTCGGTGGCGAGTTTGTCCCAATCGCCGATCGTCGCCGTGAAGGCCGTGGTGATCAGCAGCGACAGCACCAGCGAGGCGACGGTGATCAGCGTGACCGCGCGCGCCCGGCCCATCCGCAGCAGCGTGCCGCGCCAGCCGCACTGGTGTTCGTCGGCCAACAATTGGTGCGCCGGCCCGGGCGGCGCGGGCGGTGCGGCATGAGGACTCACGGGTGGGGCTCTCCGATGGCCGCCATATCGTGCCACCTCGCGGTCCGGTCGAGAATGACTTGGTGCCGGTTTTTCGCCGCCGTGTCCAACTGGAGTAGATTGGCGGTTGCGGTCCCGGCACAGGGCTTCAGGAGCAGAAAGAATGCATGGTTTGGGGCCCGCGGTGACCGACGCGGACTGGATGCGCCGCGCGCTTGCGCTCGGCGCCGAGGCCGCCGCCGCCGGTGAGGTGCCGGTGGGTGCGCTGCTGGTGCGCGACGGCGCCGTGCTCGGGGTGGGGTGGAACCGGCCGATCGGTACCCACGACCCCACCGCGCATGCCGAAGTGGTTGCGCTGCGCGCTGCCGCGGCTGCAGCGGGCGACTATCGGCTCGGCGGCGCAACGCTGTATGTCACGCTCGAGCCCTGCATCATGTGCGCGGCGGCACTGATCCACGCCCGCATCCAGCGCGTCGTGTTCGGGGCGTGGGACCCCAAGGCTGGCGGCGCGGGCAGCGTCCTCGACGTGTTTCGCGCGCCCCAGTTGAATCATCGCGTCGATGTGTTCGGCGGCGTGCTCGCCGAAGAGTGCGCTGCACTGCTGCAACGATTCTTCGCGGAGCGCCGGCGATGAGGGGCGGGCCGAGCCAGCTGACTACAGGGTCGATCCCGAAGACACTGTTCACGTTCACGTTGCCGATCCTGATGGGCAACGTGCTGCAGTCCCTGAACGGGTCGGTCAACGCGATCTGGGTCGGCAAGTTCCTGGGGCCTGCCGCGCTGTCCGCGACGGCCAATGCGAACACGGTGATGTTCCTGCTGCTCGGCGCCGTCTTCGGTATCACGATGGCGGCGACGATCCTGATCGCCCAGCACATGGGTGCGCGCAAGCCTGCCGAGGCAAAGCGTGTCGTCGGCACCAGCGCCACGTTCTTCCTCGGCATTGCGGTGCTGATCTCCGCGCTCGGCCTGCCGTCAGCGCGGGTGATCCTGGGCTGGATGGGCACGCCGGCCGATTCGATCGACTACGCAGTGGCGTACATGCGCGTGATGTTGCTGGCGTTGCCGCCGTCCTATGCGTTCTTCTTCGTCATGGCGGCGCTGCGCGGCGCGGGTGACTCCAAGACCCCGTTCTATTTCCTCGTGCTGTCGGTCGCGCTCGACATCGTGCTGAATCCGTTGCTGATCTTCGGCGTCGGGCCGCTGCCCGCGATGGGCATCGCCGGTTCCGCCACGGCGACGCTGATCGCACAGGTCGTCAGCCTGCTCGCGATGCTGCGGCACATCTACCGGCGTGGCAATTCGCTCGCGTTGCACCGTGGCGAACTGCATCTGCTGCGACCGGATCCCGCCATCCTGCGGACCCTGGTGATCAAGGGCATTCCGATGGGGCTGCAGATGATCGTGCTGTCTTCCAGCATGGTCATGATGTTCGCGGTCGTGAACCCGTTCGGCTCGACGACGGCCGCGGCCTTCGCCGCGGCGATGCAGTTGTGGAACTACGTGCAGATGCCCGCGCTGGCGTTGAGCGCGGCGGTGTCGTCGATGGCAGCGCAGAACATCGGCGCCGGCTTCTGGGACCGGGTCCGCGAGATCGCCCGCACGGGCGTCGGGTTCAATTTCCTGATGACCGGCATTCCGATCCTGCTGCTATACTTACTGAACAAGCATGCCGTCGGGCTGTTCCTGCCCTCCGGCAGCCCGTCGCTCGAGATTGCCGTGCACCTGAACCGCATCATCCTCTGGTCGTTCGTGATGTTTGGTGTTTCCATGGTGTTGTCGGGGGTCATGCGCGCTGCCGGTGCGGTCATTGCGCCGCTGCTGTTCCTGTTCATTTCCCTGTGGGTGATCCGCGTGCCGCTCTCGTTCTGGGCCGCGGACCGCTACGGTCCCGATGGCATCTGGTGGAGCTTTGCGCTGTCGGCATTCCTGTCGATGGTGATGGCCGCGGCCTACTACCTGCACGGCGGCTGGAAGCGGGCGCGGATGACGGCCTCCAGTGCGGCGGGGCCGGCCACGGCATCGGGCGGCGAGGGCGGCTGATATGCGCGAGCGGGCGGAGTATCGGCTCCTGTACCCGCTGCTGGGTCAGCCGAGGGTACGCTTGGGGGTTGAGCCCGATGAGTTCGGTGGCCGCGTCATCGACGTCTCCGAAGCGGGCATGAGGGTCGAACTCGAGGCGATCCCTGGCTGGGAAGTGGATGACCGGATTCGTGGTCGCGTCTGGCTCGCCCAAGGCCGTGTCGTGGACTTTCGCGCGCGCCTGATGCGCCGCCGGCTTCGCGAACTGGCCCTGCGGTTCGATGCCGATTCGCGGCTGTCCATTCCGGTCATGTTCGAGGAGCAGCGCGTGGTTCACGCGCGTTTTCCGGAGTGGCGATGATGGTCGCCGGGGCACGTGTGCTGCGCCACGCGAGCACGCTGGCGAACTGCTGCACGCGGTCGACGGTATAGGCGGCTTCCCAGCCGCGCGCATAGCCAGTTTTCACACGGGCGTGCCAGACGGGATCGGACAACAGCGGCAGGCTGTCGCGCACGTCCGCCCAGCGATCGGGATTGCGGCCGCGCATCTGCGCGATCACGCGCGCGCTCTCGAGATGCCCGTAGCCGATGTTGTAGGCAGCCACGGCAAACCAGCTGCGGTCGGGTTCCGGGATGCGGGCGGGGATCTGTTCGCGGACCTGCACGAAGTAGCGCGCGCCCGCGAGGATGTTCTCGCGCGGATCGAACGCGTTGCGCACGCCGAGCGACCGGGCCGTCGTTGGCATCAGCATCATGATGCCCTGGGCGCCGTTGGGCGACTCCGCGCGTGGGTTCCACTGTGATTCCTGGTAGCCGAGCGCGGCGAGGAAGCGCCAGTCCACGCCTGTCTGCACCGATGCCTGCTCGAAGAAGGGTTGCAACGCAGGGAGGCGTGTTTCGATCAACTGCCCGAACTCGCGCGCGGTGACGTTGCGCAGCGTCGTCGTGCTTTGCATCCAGCGCTGCACGCGCAGTTTCAGCTGTCCCGAGCGTTTCTTCGCCGCGAAGAAGCGGTCGACTTCGTCGCGCAGCCCCGGCGCATCGGGCCGCACCCGCCAGGCGACGGGTCGCCGCATGGGCAGCGGGAACGCGACCGCGACATCCGGGTGCAGCGCGCGGTCGAAGACGAAGCGATACGAGTCGACCAGCGCAACGTCCGCGATGCCCTCGCTGACCGCATCGAGCGGCTCCATGTCCGAGCCGCTCGGGATCGCGATCCACTCCAGCGCGCTGTCGAGCGTGCCGGCATGCTGCTCGAGCATGGCCGCTTCGGGGCTGTCCTCGGCCACGATCACCCGCGCCGCCACGATATCCGCCAGGGTTCGCGGTCGCGGGTCGCCGCGCCGATAGACCCAGTGCTGCGGTACCTCATCCCACGGCGTGCAGGCGAGCGACGCGCCGTCCGCGCCCGACTCGGGCGTCAGTTGCGCTGCCGCGATGTCCGCCAGGCCGGCCTTCAGCGTGTCGCGCAACGCGGCGGCATCGGCCGCCGGCCACATTTCTAACCGCAGTTTCAGGGAAGCCGCGAACGCGCTGGCGAGCTCGTACTCGAGGCCTTCGGGACCATGGGTGCCCAGGTACCAAGTCGTGGGCTGGTTCAGCGTGACGACACGCAAGACGCCGCGTTCGCGGATGTCGGCCGGCAGTTCGGCGCGTGCGGGCAGGGCGGCCAGGCACAGGGCGAGCAGTCCGGCCAGCGTCATCTTCGGCAGCATCTGCCCCTCACTTCGGCTTTCGGCTTAGGCTAGAATACCGCCCCTCGCGGGAGAGGTACCGAAGCGGTCATAACGGCGCCGATTCGAAATCGGATGGTCGGGTAAAACCGGCACGTGGGTTCGAATCCCACCCTCTCCGCCACATCTCACTGGCACCACGCATCGTGGGGTTCGAACCCACGTGCGATGAACAATCGGGTTCGACGAGCCGCCGCGCCAGCGGCGGCGAAGCGCGAGCGGCGTAGCCGCGAGCAATCCCACCCTCTCCGCCACATCTCACTGGCACCACGCATCGTGGGGTTCGAACCCACGTGCGATCGATGCGCGCGGTTCAGCTCGCCGCGCCGTCGTCCTTGTCGTAGGCGTCGAACGCGATGCGCAGGCGATCGGCGAACAGGTGCGGCAGGCCGGAGTTGGTCTGCGTGTCGGCGAGCTGCCGGAAGAACTCCCCGTACAGTTCCCAGTTGGTCGGGCGCGCGCCCTTCAGGTTGCGCTTGGCGGAGCGTTCGAACCGATCCTCGAGCGTTTTCGGCTCGAGTTCCTGCAAGACTTGGGCGACCGCAGCCGGCAGTGCGGCGGCCAGCGCGGCGTCGTGCCGTTTGCGTTGCTCGAAGATCTGCCGCAGCCATTGCGCGGCGTCGAGGCGCCGGCTGCCATGGCTCGCCAGCATCCCGGACAACAGGTCATCGGCCGGCGCCGTGACGCGGAAGGGCGCGGTCTGGTCATCGACTGCGCTGTCGAGGAGGCCGAGTCCGCGCCGCAGTTCGGCCTGCTTGACCTCGAGGTTCTTGATGCCGACCAGCGACTCGCGCAACAGGCGGCCGGCAAGCTGCAGCATCGCGATGCTCGCATCCGCAGGCAGGCTCGCCGCATCGATGCCGGCACCGCAACAGAAAGCCTCGAAGGCGGCGCGGGCGCCCGGGCTCTGCGCCTCGCGCGCTTCGACGCGGCGTTTGAGTTTTTCCATCCGGCGCGCGGCGATGATGTCCGAGTTCTCGGCAGGCGGCGGTGTCGGCGCGCTCGGCGCCGGGCGATTGCCGAAAGGCAGCACGACGGCCTGGCCGAACGCGTTGCCGACCTGCAACTCGCCGCTGGCTGCCGCCGGCTCGACCTGGAACAGCGCGCTGGGCGACAGCGAGATGTCGAGATTGTCCTCGAGCCGCGGCGCCGTCGCGACCTCGGGCTGCTCGGCCAGGTGGTTCGCGACCTCGATGCCGGCCGTGCGCTCCGCGGTGTGCTCGGCGCTGCCGTCGATCGCGACGACCACCTCGTATTCGCCGAGTCGCAGGATGTCGCCGTTGTGCAGTTCGCAGGGCGTCTGCTTCGGGATGGGGTCGGAAGCGTCGTTCAGGTAGATGCCGTTC
>CAZPJE010000275.1:0-15387 GCA_964586725.1 uncultured Steroidobacteraceae bacterium
GCTGGCCCTGCTCGCCTTCGTTGGCGCAGCGCCGCTCGCGCGTGCCGACATCGAGATCAGCGTCGACGGCGTCGGCGACGAAGCCAGGGCCAACGTGCTGGTGTTCCTCAGCCTGGAACGCTACCGCCTGCGCGACGACCTCGACCCGGCGCTGGTGGAACGACTGCAGGAGCGCGCCGAGGGCGAAGTGGCCGCCGCGCTGCGGCCATTCGGCTGGTATGAGCCCAAGATCACCACCGAAGTCACCTCGACCAGGCCGGGCAACTGGCGCGCGCGGATCCGCGTCGAACCGGGGCGACGCGTGGTGCTCGAGGACGTCGACCTCGTCATCGAAGGCGCGGGCGCGGACGATCCGGCCTTCGTCGCGATCCGCCAGAACACGGCGCTGCGTGCCGGCCGACCACTGCGCCATGGCGACTACGACGCCACGCGCAACGCGCTGCTGCGCACGGCCGCCAACTTCGGCTATCTCGACGGCAAGCTGACGCGTGCCGAGTTGCGCGTCGACCCGCCCGCGTACACTGCGACCGCGACGCTGCACTTCGAGACCGGCACGCGCTATCGCTTCGGCGCGACCGACATCCAGCAGGACACCATCAACGAATCGCTGGCGCGCCGCTACCTGCGCTACCGCGACGCGCAGCCCTTCGACGCGTCGGAGTTGCTGCGGACGCAGTTCGCGCTGGACGACAGCCAGTACTTCTCGACCGTCGAAGTGCTGCCGGGCGAACCCGATCGCACGAACCACATGGTGCCGGTCAGCATCCGCGCCGAGCCCAACCGCCGCGACCGCTATCAGTTCGGCATCGGCTACGGCAGCGACACGCGGCTGCGCGGCACCGTCGCCTGGGACAATCGCCGCGTCAATCGCCGCGGCCACCGCTTCCGCGTCGAAGGCCGGGCCGCCTCGACGGTGCAGTCGCTCGACGCGCGCTATGTCATCCCGATCGGCGATCCGGCCGTCGAGAAATTCAGCACCCGCTTCACGGCTGACTACGAAGAGCTGGCGGACATCGAAGTGCGCAGCCTCGAGTTCGAGCCCAGCGTCACGGACGTGCTTGGCCGCTGGCAGCGCGTGCTGTTCGGCACGTTCACCCGCACCCGCACGCTCGAACCAGCGACGCCGACGCGCGCCGCGTTCCGCCGCACCGACACGCTGTTCATTCCCGGCATCAGCTACGCGTCGGTGCCGCAGGGATATCTCGGCGAAGCGCTGTTCAGTCGCGCGCTGTACGCCGAGTTGCGCGGCTCGACCGGATTCCTCGGCTCCGATTCGGATTTCCTGCAGCTTCGCGTCGAACTCGAGCGCGTCATCGACCTCGCGCCCAAGTGGCACCTGCTGCTGCGCGGCCAGATCGGCGCCAGTGCCGTCGCCGAGTTCAGCTCGCTGCCCGGCTCGCAGCGCTTCTTCGCGGGCGGCGATCGCAGCGTGCGCGGCTTCGGCCTGAACGAGCTCTCGCCGCTGGAAGATGGCATCAAGGTCGGCGGCAAGCATCTGCTCGCCGGCTCGATCGAGATCGAGCGCGACCTGACGCGCAACCTGGGCGTCGCGCTGTTCTCCGACTTCGGCAACGCCTTCAACGACTTCGGCGATCCGCTGCAGTTCGCCGTGGGCGTGGGCATCCGCTGGCGCCTGCCCGTGGTGTCGGTCGGCATCGACATCGCCCAGCCGCTGACCAACCCGAGTTGCCGGGCTGCCAATCCGGATCCGCGCTGCATCAGCGTGCCCGGCTTCGACAAGCTGCCCGGCCCGCGCTTCCACTTCAACTTCTCGCCGAAACTCTAGCGATGCTGCGCCGGATCACGTGGTCGGTGACGGGATTGCTGCTGGCGGCGCTGGCGTTCAGCGTCACGGCCTTCCTGGTGCTGGGCTACACGGAAGCGGCGCCGCGCTTCGTGCTCGAGCGGCTGCCGCAACGGATCGGCAAGACCGAGCTGCGCGTCGAGGGTTTCAGCGGCACGTTCGCGGGCGGCTTCCGCGTGCAGCGCTTCACTCTGGAGCATGAACTGGTGTCGCTGCGCATCGAAGGCGCGACCGGCCGGATCGCGATGCTGCCGCTGCTGTGGCAGGCCATCGACGCCCGCGAGCTGCGCGTCGAGTTCGCGCGCGCGGAGATCCATCGCCGCAAGACGCCGCCGCCGCAGCGCGAGCCGCGTTTCCTGCCGCGCTTCCTCAGCATCGTGTCGGACGACATCCGCATCGCCCGCGCCGAGGTGCTGCTGATCAACGGCTTCCTGATCGCCGGCCGCGACCTGCGGGCCTCCGGCGTCGCGCGTCACAAGACGATCCGCTTCACGGATTCGGCCGTGAACATCGGCGGCGTGCTGCAGGGCGGCGGCACCGCACTGCTGACCGCGGGCGCGCCGCTCGCGCTCGAAGGCGCCACGCGCTGGCGCTGGACGCCGCCCGGCCAGCCTGCCTGGGTCGCCACCGCCGACGTCAAGGGCGACCTCGATCGGTTGCCGGCCTCGGTGCGCATCACGTCGCCGCTGCGCGCCACCGCCGAGGGCGAGCTGCTCGACCTGCGCACGCGCTGGAACTGGCGCGCGGATGCGCGAATCAACGATTTCGACCTGCGCGCCTGGGGCGCAGGCGGCGCGCTCGGGCGCATCACGGGGCAGCTCGCGCTGCGCGGCGACCGCGACGGCTTCAGCGCGCGCGGGCCGCTGGAGTCCGCGGGCCTCGCCACCGGCCCGATCGACGCGCTGTTCGAGGGCAACTGGGTGCGCGGCGTGCTGCGCGCCGACCGCATCCGCCTCGTGCACGGCAGTTCGCGCAGCACCGTCGATGCGCGCGGCGAAATCGAGGCCGTGCTTGATGGCCCGCGACTCGCACTCGAAGGCGACTGGTCGGGCCTGCGCTGGCCCCTGACCGGCGCCACACCGGCCATCCGCGATTCCGATGGCAGCTTCACGCTGACGGGTGTGTGGCCGTATGCACTGACCGCGGCGGGTCGCTTCCAGCAGCCGGAGCTCGGCATCGTCGTACCCGTGAATCTGAACGGCCGGCTGGCGCGCGATCACCTGACGATCGACGAAGGCGCCGTGTCGCTGTACCAGGGCACGGCGGCGCTGCGCGGCGAGGTGCGTTGGTCGCCAGCCGAATCCTGGCGCCTGGCAGGCTCGATGCGCGGCTTCGATCCGGCCGCCATTCGCCCGGCCTTGCCTGGCAGCCTCGGGTTCGAGTTCGACGTGTCAGGCGACGACTTCGGGTCCGCCGCCACCATCGACGCGCGCTTCCGCAACATCGATGGCCAACTCCGCGGCGCCGCCGCGCGCGGCCGTGGTCGCATCGTGCTGAAGGGCGACCGCTGGCAGTTCGACGGCGTCAGCGTGGCTGCGGGCAGCCTGCGATTGGCGGCGGATGGCAGCATCGCGCCCGGCGCGGTCAACCTCGAGTTCCGGCTCGATGCGGATGACCTCGGCATCCTGAGCCCGCGCAGTCGCGGCAGCCTCAGTTCACGCGGCACGATTGCCGGAACGACGGCGCAACCCATCGTGCGGGCGACGGCGACCGGCAGCGGCGTCGAAGTGGAGGGCCTGAGGCTGGCACGGCTCGATGCCGACATCGATTTCGACCCGCGCGTCGGCCGCAGCTCCAACGTTCGCATCGATGCGCGCGGACTCGAGTTCGGCGGGCGCAGCCTGACGACGGCGTCGTTGAGGCTGCAAGGCGGGTCGGAGCGGAACACGCTGTCGCTGGCCGCGACCGCGCCGAACGGTCGGCTCGCCGTGCAGGCCGACGGCGCGTTCGACGGCACGACCTGGCGCGGCCAGTGGCGCGAATTCAACATCGATGACGACGCGAACCTGCACCTGAAGCTCGACCAGGCCGCGGCGCTGCGCCTGTCGGCCAGCGGCGGACGGGTCGAGCAGGTCTGCCTGCGTGGCGACCAGGCGCGCCTCTGCGCCGAGGCTGGCTGGGATGCCGCGCAATGGCGCGGCTCGGTCTCGGCGAGTCGCTTGCCGATCGCCGCGCTGACCGCAGGCCTGACGCCGCGCGTGACTTACGAAGGCACGCTGAACATCGACGCCAGCCTCAACGCGCGCGGCAACGGGCCGGTGCTCGGCACGGCGCGCGCGGAGCTGACCGATGCGCAACTGCGCCGCCGCCGCGTCAATGGCCGCGAAGACCTGATTCCGCTCGGAACCGGGCGCTTCACCGCCGAGGCCAGCGCAGAAACCATCGTTGCGGAGCTCGATCTGGACGCCGGCGCCGCTGGACGGATCCGCGGCACCGCCAGCGCGCAACGAACCACCAGCGACCTGGCGTCGATGCCCTTGCGCGCTGCGCTGCGCGCGACCACCGGCGCGCTCGGCATCATCAACCTGTGGGTGCCGGAGATCGACCGCGCCGCAGGCCGACTCGAACTCGATCTCGCGCTCGGCGGCACGCTGGGCGCGCCGTCGATCAACGGCGTCGCGCGCCTCGAGAACGGCGAACTCGATCTCTACCAGGTCAACCTGTCGCTGCGCGAGACGCAGATGGAAGCGCGCCTGCTCGATAACGGCATCACGTTCAGCGCCGCGGCCAGTGCGGGTACCGGCAAGCTGGCCTCGAACGGCAGCTTGAACTGGCGCGAGGGGGAGCCGAAGGGGCAGCTCGTCCTCAAGGGCGAGAACCTGCTGCTGGTCAACGTGCCGGAAGCGCGCATCAAGGCGTCGCCCGACCTCACCTTCCGGATAGACGGGCGGCGACTCGCGATCGAAGGCCAAGTGGTGATCCCGGAGGCGGCGATCGCTCCAGCGGACCTGACCGGCGCCGTGCTGTCGTCGTCCGATGAAGTCATCGTCGGCGCGGTCCCGCGTGATCCAGCGAAGACCTTCAGCGTCACGAGCCGCGTGCGCATGGTGCTCGGCGAGCGCGTCACGCTCGACAGCTTCGGGCTGTCGGGCCGGCTCACCGGCAGCCTCACCGCCGACACCGGCGCCGACGGCATCAGCCGCGGCACGGGTGAGCTCGCCGTCGCGGACGGCAAGTACGCGGCGCTGGGCCGTCGCCTCGACATCCAGCGCGGACGGCTGATCTTCAGCGGCGGCCTGCTGGCCGACCCCGGCATCGACCTGCGGGCACAGAAGCAGTTTCCGGATGTGATCGCCGGGGTGAACGTGCGCGGCACGCTGCGCGCACCGCGCATGACCTTCTTCTCCGAGCCGTCGCTGCCGCAGTCGCAGATCGTGTCGCTGATCCTGGCCGGCGGCACGTTCGAATCCGCGCAGAGCACTGATCGCGATGCAGCCTCCCGTCGCGGCGAAGTGCTGGCCCAGGGCGGCGCGATCATCGCGCAGCAGCTCGGGCAAAAGGTCGGCATCGAAGATGTCAGCATCGAACAGGACCTGTCGAACGAGACGTCGCTCGTGCTCGGCAAGTACCTGTCGCCGCGCCTGTATGTCAGCTACGGCATCTCGCTCGCGGAGTCGATCAACACGATCAAGCTGCGCTACACGCTCGGCGACCGCTGGACGCTGCGCACCGAGGCCGGCAAGGAGCGCAGCGCCGAGGTCGTCTACACGATCGAGAAGTAAGGCCGCCGCGACGCACGGCGCCCCGCGTCAGGGCGGCGCGCGGAGCACACTCGCCGGATCGGCGAGCAGGTCCGGATCATGCCGGCGCACCATCTCGAGCAATCGCGGCGGCAGCGCGTCGAGGTGCTGCACCTTGCCGCCGCGCCCATTCTGCAGCGTGTGACCATCGACACCATCCATCTGCATCCACGGCCGGAACGCGGCCACCGCCGAATAGCTGAGCGCACTGTCGACGCAGGCCACGCGCGGATTGCGCGCCGCCTTCCACGGCAGCGCCGTCTGGGTCCACTCGGCGTAGAAGAACACCGGCTTGCCGCCGTCGGGGCCGAACACGCGGGTCGAGAGATCCTCGCGGATGTACAGCGTGTCGCCGTCGCGCACCGGTTGCGACAGCGACTGCGCGCGCCGCGTCGTGCCCTGCCGGAAGAAGCTCGCGCCGTCGCGCGACTCACTGGCCATGCGGAAGCTGCCCGTGGTTTCCTCGCGCACGCCAAGTGACAAGTTCGACGGCCCGGCGCGATACGGCTTGACCTCGACTTCGCGGCCCGTCACCGGCATCCGCAGTCGCGTCAGCGGCGCGCCGGTGGCGATGTCGCAGAAGTACGCCGTCTCGAGCGTGCGCCCGACGAAGTGCAGTTCATCCACCCGGCGCACCCGCACCCAGGTGCCCGCCAGCAGCCGGTACAGCGGATAAGTGGCGCCGTCGATGAACGCGTAGGTGGTCGCGTCCATCCAGCCGAACGTCAGCCGGTCGTCGAGGCTGTGGCGCGCCTTCGCGAAGGCCGACAGCAGTTCCGCATCCGTCAGTGGCGCCGGCTCCCCGCCGGTCGGGCCACCGCCGCGGGCCATGGCGAGCGCATCGACCGGTGAGGTCAATCCTGCGGCGGTGCCCAGCAGCGCGGCCCCTCCCAGGGATAGCAGCGAACGGCGATCGGTAGTCATGCCGGGAAGCTAGTGGAGCCAGCGACGGGAGTCACGGCCGGCGCGGTTCTGCGACCGCTGCCACGAACCGGAACAGTCGCCGCAGCCACCCCTTGACGTGCTTGCATCTTTATGCAGAATACGCGCACGTTTATGCACATGGAACTCCACACAGGCGGTCGCCGCGACGCCATCCTGCGCATCCTCCGGGACACCCCGGTCCGGAAGCAGGACGAGCTCGTGCGCCTGCTGCGCCGGGAAGGCCACGACGTCACGCAGTCGTCGGTCAGCCGCGACCTGCGGGAACTCGGCGTGTCGAAGGCCTCGGGGCGCTACCTGCCGCCGTCCGACCTTGCCGCGCGCACCCACAGCGATTTCGACATGCTGCGGCAGTTCGTCCGCAGCATCGCCACGGCCGGCCCGTCGCTGATCGTCCTGAAGACGACGATCGGTGCGGCGCAGAGCGTCGCCGCGGCCATCGACAATGCCGAGTGGCCCGAAGTCGTCGGCACGATTTCCGGCGACGACACCATCTTCCTCGCCACGGATTCCGCCCGCGCCCAGTCGCAGGCTGTCGCGCGCCTGCGCGACGTGTTCCGCCTGCCGGCTCGCTGAGCCGACGGCACCCCCATCACCCATCGAGCGCCTGTCATGACCCAGCCCATTGTTCTCGCCTATTCCGGCGGCCTGGATACTTCCTTCCTCGTGCCCTGGCTCAAGGAAAACTACCAGCGCCCCATCATCACCGTGACCGTCGACACAGGCGGCATCGACGCGGCGGCGGCGAACACGCTGCGCGAGCGTGCGCTGGCGCTGGGCGCCGTCGAGCATCACCAGGTCGACGCGCGCGCCGACTACTTCGAGCAGGTGCTGAAGTACCTGATCATCGGCAACGTGCGGCGCGGCCAGCTGTATCCGCTGTGCGTCGGCGCGGAGCGGGTCATGCAGGCGCAGACCATCGCGCTGATGGCGCGCAAGCTCGGCACCGGCAGCATCGCGCATGGCTGCACCGCGGCCGGCAACGACCAGGTACGCTTCGAAGTCGCTCTGCGCACGCTCGCGCCCGACCTCGAAGTCATCGCGCCGGTGCGCGACCAGGCATTCAAGCGCCAGGAAGAACTCGAGTTCCTGCAGGCGCGCAAGCTGCCCGTGCCGCCGTTCGGCGCCGCGTATTCGATCAACCGCGGCCTATGGGGCGTGACGATCAGCGGCAAGGAAACGCTGACCTCCGCGGCCAGCATTCCGGAGGATGCGTGGGTGCTGTCGAAGGACGCGTTCTCGAAGCCGCGCACGCCCGAGCGACACACGATCCACTTCGAGCGCGGCATGCCGGTCGGTCTCGACGGCAAGACGCTGACGCCCGTCGAAGTCACGGAGCAGCTCGAGCTGATCGCGGGCCCGTTCGGCATCGGCCGCGGCATCCACCTCGGCGACACCATCATCGGCACCAAGGGTCGCGTCGCGTTCGAAGCGCCCGCCGCCGAGACGCTGCTGAATGCGCATCGCGAACTTGAGAAGCTCGTGCTGACGGGGCGCCAGCAGCGCATCAAGGAATCGCTGGCCGGCCCGTATGGCGACTGGGTCCACGAGGGCCAGTTGCTCGACCCGGTGTGCCGCGACATCGAAGCGCTGTTCCTGCAGTCGCAAGAGCGCGTCACGGGCGTCGTGCACGTGATGCTGCGGCCGGGCTCGCTGTTCATCGAAGGTGTCGAATCGCCGTACTCGCTGATGGCCGCCTCGAAGGGCGTCTACGGCGAAGCGGTCGGTGAGTGGACGGCAGCGGATGCGCTCGGCTTCTCGCGCATCGTCGGCCTGCCTGGTGTGTTTCATCGTCGCGCTGGCGTGCGCGCTGCCGAACAGGCAAAGGCGAAATAGATGAAGACCGTCATCGTCGACAAGATCGCATCGATCACGCAGGCCTGCGGCCTCGGCCGCGAACTGCGGATCGAGACCGACAACATCCCGTCCGAGGAAGGCGTGGTCGTGGTCGTCGAAGTACTGACCAGCAAATCGACTTACAACACGCTCGAGCTCACGAGCGGTCGCATGGCGAAGGTCAACAAGGGCGACATCGTCGCGGGCGCGCTCGGCCATCGAAAGGCGCTCTTCGGCTACTCCGGCCACGTGCCCGAGTCACTGAAGGCCGGCGACGTCATCCAGATGCTCAACATCGGCGGCGTGCTCGGCGTCTGCGACTCGGCCAACCCCGATCGCGGCAAGCCGTTCGACTGCCGCGTGCTCGGCGTCGTGTTGCAGTTCCCCTACCTCGGCGAGCGCATCGGCGTGCCGGCGCGCGCGGGTTATCGCAAGCTCGACTACGGCGCGGCGCTGGACACGCGCGGCGTGCCCGTCGTCGCGCTGGCCGGCACCTGCATGGAAGCCGGCAAGACGGCGGCCGCGTGCTCGATGGTCAGCCGGATGCGGCATCGCGGCCTCGTCGTGGATGCCTTCAAGGCCACCGGCGTCTCGCTGCGGCGCGACATCCTCGCGATGGAGGATGCCGGTGCGCGCAATTCGATGATCTTCACGGATCTCGGCATCATCACGACGACGCGCAAGACCGGCCCGGCGCTGACACGGACGATGCTGACGGAACTCGCCGCCAACAAGCCCGACGTCATCGTGTTCGAGCTCGGCGACGGCATCCTCGGCGCGTATGGCGTCGATTCCATCCTCGAGGACGACGAGATCCGCAACTCGCTGACCGCCGTCGTCCTGTCGGCCAATGACCCGGTCGCCGCCTGGGGTGGCGTCAAGCTGCTGCGCGAGCGCTTCAAGGTCGAACCCTGCGCCGTGACCGGCCCTGCGACCGACAACGCCGTCGGCGTCGACATCATCCAGGAGCAGATGAACGTCAAGGCGTTCAACGCCCTGACCAACGGCGCCGCACTCGGCGACTGGATCATCGAGTCCATCGGCCTCGGCCAGAAGTTCCCGGCGGTGGCCAACGCATGAGCAGCGCCGCGCACAAATTGCCGGTGGTCGTGCTCGGTGGCACGGGCTACGTGGCGGGCGAAGTGATCCGCCTCGTGCTCGGCCATCCGCAGCTCGCGCTCGCCGGCGTGATGTCGGACTCGCAGCCTGGCGAGCCCGTCGGCAAGGCGTTCCCGCACCTCGCCGCCGTGCTCGGCGACACGCGCTTCAAGTCCGAAGCCGAGATCGGCGAGCTCGTCGCGACGCTGCCGCGCAGCGGCGTCGTCAGCGCGGCGCCGCATGGCGTCAGCGCGGCGCTGATCGACCGCCTGCTCGCGAAGAGCGAAGCCGCCGGCACCGACGCGCGCGTCGTCGACATCTCGGCCGACTACCGCTACAGCACCGCCGCGGCCTACGCAGCGGTGTACAAGCACGAGCATGGCGCGCCGGCGCGACTCAAGGATTTCACCTGCGCCGTGCCCGAGCACCTCGCGCAGGCGCCGACCCGCCACGTCGCGCACCCGGGCTGCTTCGCCACCGCGACGCTGCTCGCCGCCGTGCCGCTGCTCGCGCTGCGGCTCAGCACGCCGACGCTGTTCGTCTCCGGCGTCACCGGCAGCACGGGCTCCGGCCGCAAGCCCGTCGACGGCACGCACCACCCGACCCGGCACAGCGACCTGTATTCCTACAACGCGCTCGTGCACCGGCACATTCCCGAGGTCACCGCCTGCGCCGCAGCGGCCAGCGGCGTGACCGCCGACATCGCGTTCGTGCCGCACTCCGGGCCATTCGCGCGCGGCATCCACGTGACCGTGCAAGCCGCGCTCGCGCAACCGGCAGACACGGCCAGCGTGCTGGCGAAGCTGCGCGAGTTCTACGCGCACTCGCCGTTCGTGCGCGTGCTCGACACGCCGCCGCGCGTCAAGGACATCGTCGCGAGCAACTACGCGCATCTGTCGGCCGCGGCCAACGGCCGCACCGTCGCCGTGATGTGCGTCGTCGACAACCTCAACAAGGGCGCCGCCGGCGGCGCGCTGCAGTGGCTGAACCGGCTGCTCGGGCTCGACGAAACCGCGGGTCTCACGGCGCCAGCGGCGGGATGGACCTGACGTGCTGCAAGCCAGTACAAGATGGTCGCGCTCCAACGCGGTCGAATCCGCGCAAGATTCCTGTGTCCCGGGACGGCGTAAATCCGTCCCTGGAGCCTCCGAGCGCGACATCCTGTCGCGCACGGCCCGGGACACAGGAATCTTGCACGTCTTCGCCCGCGCACTAGCGTCGACGCTCTGGCCCTCGTTTGCAGCACGCCAGAGCCAGCCCATCAGTGTCGTTGCGGATCGCGGTCACCGCGAAACCGGGACGCGCCGGAACGTGCGCGCGGGCCTAAGTGATGTCACTGTCCTTCCGATTGCGAGCATTCGCTGATGAACGCCGAACTCAAGCACAGCTCCCCGCCCGACTTTCTCGCGCCGGTCTTCGCGCAGTACCCGATCGAAGTGGTGCACGCCGAAGGCGTCTGGCTGCACACGCGCGACGGGCGCCGCATCCTCGACCTGTATGGCGGCCACGCGGTCGCGGCACTGGGCTACGGCCACCCGGGCTGGACGCGCGCGCTGCAGGAGCAGGCGGCGGCGTGCAATTTCCAGAGCAACGCGGTGCCGATGGACATCCGCGTGCGCGCAGCGACCAAGCTCGCGCGCTTCGCGGGCGGTGCCTACGACAGCGTGTTCTTCGTGAACTCGGGCGCGGAAGCCAACGAGAACGCGCTGCGCATGGCGTTCAAGATGACGCGGCGCAAGCATGTGGCCGCGATCGAAGGCGCCTTCCACGGTCGCACGGCGGCCGCGGGCGCGGTCACCTGGGGCGCAGACAAGAAATGGTACGAGTTCCCGCGCACGCCCTTCGACGTCAGCTACATCCCGCGGCGCGACCTTGCCGCGATCGCCGCGCACGTCACCGAGAACACGGCGGCGGTCATCGTCGAGCCGGTGCAGGGCGTCGGAGGCGCCTATGACCTTGGTGCCGAGTTCCTCGCCGCCCTGCGCGCACGCTGCGACGCGGTCGGCGCGCTGCTGATCTTCGACGAAGTGCAGATCGGCGTCGGCCGCAGCGGCGCGCCGTTCGCCGCGAACTTCTATGGCGTCACGCCCGACATGATCACGACGGCCAAAGCGCTCGGCAACGGTTTCCCGTGCGCCGCGCTGCTGATGACGCCGCGGGTCACGGCGGCGATCAAGCTCGAGGGCATGGGCACGACCTTCGGCGGCGGGCCGATGGCGGCCGCGGTCATCGAGGCGGTCATCGATGCGATCGAACAGGAGAACCTGCTCGAGAACGTGCGGCGCGTGTCCGCCTACATCCGCGGCACCTGCACGGTGGGCCCGGTGGTCGGCCACCAGGGCGCGGGCTTCCTGCACGGCCTGCGCACGTCGCGGCCGGCCAAGGAAGTGCAGCAGGCGCTGCTGGCGCGCAACATCCTCGCCGGCACGAGCGGCGACCCGAACATCGTGCGGCTGCTGCCGCCCTACATCCTGCGCGAAGAGCATGTCGACATGCTGCGCGGGGCACTCGAGGCGATCTGAGCATGCAACGCTTCCTGGATCTTGCCGAGCTGCAGCGCGACGAAGTCGTCGAACTACTGTCGCTCGCGGCGCATCTGGAGATGCACCCGGAGCCGCACGCCCTCGCGGGCCGAATCCTCGGGCTCGTGTTCTTCAATCCGTCGCTGCGCACGCTGTCCTCGTTCCAGGCCGGCATGGCGCGGCTCGGTGGCACGTCGTTCGTCATCACGCCGGGACAAGGCACCTGGCAGCTCGAGACGAAGCTCGGCGCGATCATGAATGGCGCGGCGGCGGAGCATGTCCGCGAGGGCATCCCCGTGCTCGCGGACTACTGCGACGCCCTGGGCATCCGCGCCTTCGCGGAAGGCCGGGACCTGCGCGCCGACCTCGCCGAGACGAACTTCCGCGCGATGGCCGAGCTGGTCTCGAAGCCGCTGATCAACATGGAATCGGCGGTCAACCACCCCTGCCAGGCCCTCGCGGACTGGAAGACGATGGACGACCTCGACGTGCCGGTGCGGGCGAAGTTCGTGCTGTCGTGGGTGCATCATCCGCGCGCGCTGCCGCTGGCGGTGCCGGCCGCCACGGTGCACATGGCCGCGCATCGCGGCATGGAAGTCGTCGTGCTGCGACCGGAAGGCTATGCGCTGCCGCCCGAGATCATGGACAAGGCGCGCGCCGCGGCGGCGGCAGCCGGCGGCTCGGTGCGCGAGACGGCGAACCGCGACGAGGCACTCGCTGGCGCGCACGTGATCTACGCCAAGGAGTGGGGTTCGACCACGCACTACGGCGACGTCGAGGGCGATGCGCGCCTGCGCGCCCAGCTCGGCGACTGGTGCGTGCGCCCCGACTGGTTCGGCAGCATGCATCCGGATGCGAAGTTCATGCACTGCCTGCCGGTGCGTCGCAATGTCGCCGTCACCGATGACGTGCTCGACGGTCCGCGGAGCGTCGTGCTGCGCGAAGCCCACAATCGCATGGCGGTCCAGATGGCGGTGCTGCACCGCATGCTGGCGCGTCGTTCCTGAAGTCCACCACCCTCCGACCGGAGTCGATACCGAGATGATCATGCATCGCAATGACCAGGCTGCCGCCATCCGAGCGCTGCGCAACGCTGCGCCCTACATGCGCCTGTACAAGGGCAAGACCTTCGTTGTGAAGGCGGGCGGCGGCGTGTTCGGCGAGACGGAGTCGACGCGCGCGCTGATGGAACAGATCGCGATCCTGCACTACTTCGGCGTGCGGGTGATCTTCGTCCACGGCGGCGGTCCGCAGCTGACGGAACTGACCGAGAAGCTCGGCGTGCCGACCCGCATGGTGCAGGGCCGTCGCGTCACGGACCAGCAGTCCATCGATGCCACGTCGATGGTGCTGAACGGCCTGATCAACACCCGCATCCTGGCGATCTGCCGCGACCTGAACATCAACGCGGTCGGCGTCAGCGGCGTCGATGCGGGGCTCGTGCGCGCGCACAAGCGCCCGCCGGTCAAGCTGACCGACGGCAGCGGCCAGACGGTCGACTTCGGCTTCGTCGGCGACATCGACATGATCGACACCGACGTGCTCGCGAAGCTGCTCGACAACGGCTTCATGCCGGTCGTCAGCCCGCTATCGGCGGACGAGCACGGCACGCTGCTGAACATCAACGCCGACACGGTTGCGGCGGCGATCGGCGCGGCGCTCGGTGCCGAGAAGCTGATCCTGTGCACCGGCGCGCCGGGCATCCTGCAGGACGTCGACGATTCGACGTCGCTGATCTCGTACACGGACCTGGCCGGCCTCCACAAGCTGCGCGACTCAGGCGCGATCGCGGATGGCATGCTGCCGAAAGCCAAGGCGATCGAGGATGCGCTGCGCGGCGGCGTGCAGCGCGTGCACGTGATCTCCTACAAGTCTCCCGAGGGCATCCTCGCCGAAGTGTTCACGAACGAGGGTTCGGGAACGCTGGTCGTCCCCGACATCAAGGCGCTCGCGCCGGCTGAAGTTGCCGCTGCCCAATGAGCCGCCTGTGGGACAAGGGCCAGCCGCTCGACAGCCGTGTGCTCGAGTACACGGCCGGCGAGGACCATGCGCTCGATGAGCGCCTGGTGGCCTACGACATCCGCGCGTCGATTGCGCACGCCGAGATGCTGGCACAGCAGGGGCTTCTGGCGGCCGCGGATCTGGTTGCGATCCGCGACGCGCTGACCGCCATCGGCGCCGAGCATGCGCGCGGCGACTGGCGCATTGAACTCGCGGATGAAGACGGCCAGACCGCGATCGAGCAGCGCCTGACCGCGCGCATCGGCGCGACGGGCGGCCGCGTCCACCTCGGCCGCTCGCGCAACGACCAGGTGTTGACCGCGCTGCGCCTGTACCTGCGCGACGCCGCCGAGCAGATCGCAGCGGGCGCCGAGGCCGTCGCGGGCGCGCTCGATTCGCTCGCGTCGACGCAGGGCGCGATCGCCCTGCCCGGCTACACGCATATGCAGCAGGCGATGCCGAGCTCGGTCGCGCTGTGGGCCGGCGGTTTCACCGCCGAGCTGCGCGACGACGCCGCTGGCATGCGCGCGGTGCGGCGTCGCATCGACCGCAGCCCGCTCGGCTCCGCGGCCGGCTACGGCACCCCCGGCCTGCCGCTCGATCGCGAGGCGACGCGCGCCAGGCTCGGCTTCGACTCGGTGCAGGAGCCCGTGACGTCGGTGCAACTGTCGCGCGGCAAGGCCGAAGCGCAGCTGCTGTTCGAAATCGCGCTGCTGATGCAGGACCTGGGGCGCGTGGCGGCGGACGTACTGCTGTTCTACACGCAGGAGTTCGCCTTCGTCCAGCTTCCGGACGCATTCACGACCGGCTCGTCGATCATGCCGCAGAAGCGCAATCCCGACGTCTTCGAGCTGGTCCGCGGCCGCACGGCCACGGCGCACGGCGCGCTGGTCGAGGCGCTCGGCATCTTCGCGAAGCTGCCGTCGGGCTACCAACGCGACCTGCAGCTGCTGAAGCTGCCGCTATTCCGCGGCATCGACCTCGCGCTCGCCAGCACCGACATCATGGCCGCGGGCGTCGCGGCGCTGCGCTTCGTGCCGGAGCACATCGAGCTCGATCCTTCGATCCATGCCGCCGAGGAGGCCAATGCGCTCGTCGTCAGCGAGGGCATTCCGTTCCGCGAGGCGTACCGGCGGGTCGCGGCGAGGCTGCGCAAGTGAGCGCCGGACGCCTGTGGAAGGGCGAGGTCACGCTCGACATCATCAACGCCATCGGGCATGGCACGATGTCCGAGAACCTGGGCATCGTCATCACCGAACTCGGTGACGACTGGCTGCGCGGCACGATGCCGGTGTCCGAACGCAGCATCCAGCCGATGCGGATCCAGCACGGCGGCGCGAACGTTGCGTTCGCGGAAACGCTGGCCAGCGTCGCGGCGAACTACAGCATCGACCGCGAGCGCTTCGCGGTGCTGGGCCAGGAGATCAACGCCAACCACCTGCGA
>CAZPJE010000276.1:0-2600 GCA_964586725.1 uncultured Steroidobacteraceae bacterium
GTCCGAATTACCCGCAAGCGGGGGTGCCAGGAAGGACCCATCGACCGGCCCCCGTTGTTCAGTTGGGTTTCGCATGCGTGTCGCGCTCACTTCCTTCATGGGGGAGACGGGGCGCATCACGCCGCGTCGGAATAGGTCGACGAGTCACCCGGCAGGGAGTCGCCGATCACGCTGGCGCCCGCCACGCGGGAAGACCGGGCCTCGTCTGCCGGTGTTGTTTTGTCGTGGGGACAGCGCCGGCTGGTCCCCGTACCACCCTCAACGAACAACGGTCGCTGCGCGTCGTCGACGGGCAGCGGGTTCAGCGGCACACCGCGCTGCACGCGGCGGCAGTAGTCAGCGGCGAGGCGCTCGGCCTCGGCCTTCTTGCGATCGGTCGACGGGCCGTACAGCGCGGCATAGCCAGCCAACAGGTGACGCGTCGGAACCTTTCGCTTCTTCATCAGCGGGCACCTCGGGTCTTGTAGCGGGCGCGGTGCTCGGCCTCGCGCTGGTGCACCAGGCACAGGCGTGCGCCCAGCGCTTGGCGGTACTCACCGACCGGCTCGCCGCATTCCTCGCAATGGGTGGCGCCACGCTTGGGCTGCGTGGCCTGGGCGACGGCAGCGTCGGTGGCGGCTTGCACCGCGTCTTGCACGCGGTCCATGTGGTCGGGCATGGCTTAGCGCTTCCTTGGGCCGTTGGCCGGCAGCACGCCGGCGGCACTCATCAGCGGGCCGAGCTGCTTCACCAGCTCGCTAAGCTGGGCCATGGCCTCGGCCTGGTGCACGCTGGGGTCTTCGAGGAAGCGCTCGATCAGGTAGTAGATGGGGCGCACGTCGCGGGTGGCCGCGAGGTAGCGCTCGAACTCTTCGATGCCGAGATCGCGCGGGCGGTCATTGCCGCCGGCCAGCTTCTCGCTCATCTTCGACGGGGCCATGTCGCACTTGGCGGCCACGGCCGAGAGGCCGCGCTCGTAAACGCCATGGGCCACCACATCGCGGAGGCAGCGGTAGCGCTGGCTCAGGCCCGGCTCGAACACCAAGGAAAGCTGGCGGGCGGCGCTCATGGGGAAACACCGTGACGAGGCGTTCCCATTGATTCCCCATGCGAGGCCAGACGATGGCCGGCATGGACAACGCCCTTACCCTCCAAGCGCTGCACGGCCTCGACGGCCGGCTGATCGCGGTGCTGTTCCGGCTGCCGGTTCATGGCTCAGCCCACCACCGCTTCGAGCGTGGCCACCTGGCCGAGCACCAGCGCGCCGTCCGGCACTTCGCTGGTACCGTCCCAGTCGTCCACCACGGTGGTGCAGCCGAACCGCTCGGCCAGCTCAGCCGCGTGCGTGGACTTGCCGGCGCCCTGCGGCGCGAAGACGTAGACAGCAGAGGGATTGAAGGACATGAGCAACCTCGAGGAATTGGGGGAAGAACAACCGCAGCCGATCACCACACTCTCCGAGGAGGGCGAGGTTTCGTTGCAGGTGCTTGCAGTGACGGCAATGACGCAGCTCGCCCTTCAACTCGCAGAGCGAGCTGGCGAAGCCACGCCGCGACCCTTGACCGAAGCCCAACTCGACCGGGCTTGGCAGGTGATGCGAGCGGAGCGGAACACGCTGATGCGGCTGATTGGTCGCGATCTGGAGTGGCCACCGAGCTGAACTCTTCGCCGGTCTCCTCGGCCTGCAGCTCGGATGCCTTTCGGATGCGGAGTGCCATCGGCTCAGCCCGCCTTCGCCAGGACAGGCACGACGTAGGCCGTCACCACCCCATCGGGGTCGCGCTGAAACTCGACGTCGGGCCGAAGCTGCTCAGCCCGCACTGCGCCGTCGGTTGCCGCCTCGATAGCGCCGCACCTCTCAGGCGGGACGGTGCCGCGTGCCAGCCAGTTGGAAACCGCGCTCTGCCGCACTCCGACCCGGGCGGCCAGCTCGGTAACCGAGCCGGCGACCTTGATGGCCGTCTGCAGAGGACTGAGGGAAGGGGTGTTTGGGTCCATGGCCGCGATCAAATCACGGAACGTGATCCCAATGCAACACCCAACGTGTTAGACGCCCATCACGCTTTGTGAAGAATGTGCATATGAGCTTCGCGTCCAACCTCAAAGCGCTGCGCCAAGCCAAAGGACTGACTCAGGAACAGCTTGCACACGCCTGTGGGTGGCGCGGCCAGAGCCGCGTCGCCAACTATGAAACCATCGGGAAGAACGCGCGGGAACCCAGCGAGGCCGACATACGCGCACTTGCCGCCGCGCTCGAGGTATCGGTCGCCGAGCTGTTCGGCGAGTACCCGAATCCCGAAGAGGATGCATTCACTCGCAGCCATGCGAACACCATTCGCGAGCGCGACCAGATGCGCGCTTACGCGAATCTCCCCCCGCTCAGCAGTGACCTGGTTGAAGTTCCGGTGTTCGATCTAGCCGTCGCCGCCGGCGGCGGCGCGATGAACTTCGACATGCCAGCGAAAGGCTCGCTAATGTTTCAGGCATCGAGCCTGCGCCGCAAGGGGATCAGCGCCAAAACCAGCGCGGTCGGCTACGTGCGCGGTGATTCAATGCTGCCCAGGCTGAGGGATGGCGATGCTCTGCTATTTGATCGGGCGGACACTGTCGTCAGACCTGGA
>CAZPJE010000277.1:0-1745 GCA_964586725.1 uncultured Steroidobacteraceae bacterium
GACACCTCGCGCCAGATGCGCTGGCCGAGTTCGCCGGGATACATGAGCCGGTCGAGGCCGGGCGCCTCGCGCTTCAACACCACACAATTCACTGTTCGCGTCATGGCGCGCACGTTACCTCAATGCGCGGCCGGGAGGCCAATGCTGCGGGTGCAATGCGGCGGGGCGCGGGCCCTCGGGCAGGGCCTGCGGAAGCTCCCGACTCGACTTTGTCACGGAGCCGCTGCATGCTGCGCGCCATGCTGGGACCCATCCTTCTTGCCGCGGCGGGGCTGTTCATCCTCGGCTCCTTTGTCTATGTCTACAAGTATCGCGGCGAGCTGCGATATACGGGCGTGCGCGAGTATGTCCGCAAGGGCTGGCCGATCTTCGCGCCGATCAACTGCATGCTCTACCTGTTCACGCAGCCGCGCGGCCGCCGCGTGTTCATGGATCTCGCCGAGTACCCCGAACTCGCGCCGGTCACGCAGAACTGGCAGACGATCCGCGCCGAAGCGCTGAAGCTCTACGAAGCCGGCTACTTCGAGAAGACCAGCGACCAGAAATCAGGCGCCTATTTCGATGTCGGCTTCCGCACGTTCTACAAGTACGGCTGGAGCAAGTTCTACCTGAAGTGGTACGGCCACATCCATGAGTCAGCGCTGGCGCTGTGCCCGGAGACGGTCAAGCTGGTCAAGGACATCAAGTGCGTCAACGGCGCGATGTTCTCGCTGCTGCCGCCGGGTTCGCAGCTGACGCGCCATCTCGACCCGCTCGCGGTGTCGCTTCGCTACCACCTCGGGCTGTCCACTCCGAACGACGACGCCTGCTTCATCGAGGTCGACGGCATCCGCCATTCCTGGCGCGATGGCCAGGCGGCGCTGTTCGACATCACGCACCTGCATCACGCCCGCAACGACACGAACACGCCGCGCCTGATCCTGATGCTGGACGTCGAGCGGCCGATGAGCCTGCCGGGGCGCATCGTCAATGTGTTCTATCGCGCGCTCGCGAGCCTGACCGTGGTGCCCAACATCGAGGGCGACAAGCGCGGCGTCGCGAACCGCGCGTTCTCGACCATCGCGCCGCTGTTCGAGCGCGGCAAGGCGCTGAAGAAGACCAACCGGCCGCTGTACAAGACGATCAAGTTCATCTTCAACGGCGTGCTGCTCGTGATCGCAGCGCTGTTGCTGTGGGGCCTGTGGCGGCTGATCGCCACCGTGATCAGCTGAGCGGCGCGGCCGCTTCGGCGGCAATGGCTTCGAGCAGCGTCCTGACCGGCGCGGGCAAACCCAGCGTCTCCCGCCCTTCACTCCAGGCTGCCGGCTGGCACCAGCGCATCTCCGCCGCCTCGGCGACCGCGGCGTCGCGCAGCCCGTCGCAGGCGACGATCCGCGGATGGATGCTCAGATCGAAATGCGTGAAGACATGCTCGATGCAGCCCAGCGCGCGCGGCTGCCAGTCGGGCTGCTGCAGCGCGCGCCCCTGCAGCTCGGCGCGTGCATGACCGGCGAGCGCCGCCTCGCTGTCGAATTCCGGCAGCGACCACAGGCCGCCCCAGATGCCGCGCGCCGGACGCCGCTCGAGCAGCACGGCGCCGCTGGCATCGATCGCGAGCAGCATGAACACGGTGCGCCGCCGCCGCGCGCTGCGTGGCGCGCGTGACTTCGGACGCGGCAGGTCGTGCTGCCTGCCGGTCGAAGCCGCGCTGCACTCGGGCTGCAGCGGGCACAGCAGGCAGGCCGGGCGCGTGCGCGCGCAGACGG
>CAZPJE010000278.1:0-2291 GCA_964586725.1 uncultured Steroidobacteraceae bacterium
ACCGCGAATCCCCACACCATGCCGGCCTGGTCGTTGACGCGCACTGCAGGCCCGAAGGTGTTGCCGCCGTCCGTCGACCGCGCGAACCACAGGTCCATCGACGACAAGTGTCGATCGACAGGCGCCGCGGCCTGCTGCAGCGCGTGGTCATGCTGTTGCGTGACTGGCGAGAGCCGCTGCGGATTGCGGTCGAGCCAGATCACGTTCACGCTGCCGTCACGGCCGACGGCGACTTCCGGGGCGAGCGTCTGGCGCGTCGGGTCGCTGACGCGCACGGGCGCGGCGGAGTCCGGGAGCGTGGCGGCGCCGAGCGCTGCGCCGGCAAGGAAGGTGGCCGCCACCAGTGCGGCGCGCGTGAGCTGAGTTCGGTGCATGCGACCCCTCTTGCGGGCGACCCTGATTCGGTCGTCGACACTCGCCCGCGAGAGTCGAGCCTGCCACAATTCCCGCATGGTCCCACCGCCCGCCGCTGCCGCTGTCCCGCTGTCGAACGCCGCCCTGTATTCCGGATATGCGGGCATCGCGCCGTTTGTCGCCGCGCTGCTCGGCGTCTGGCTCGCGCCGGAGCCGGCGTGGCAGCGACTCGCGCAGCAGGCCGCGTTGGCCTGGGGCGCCGTCATCCTCGCGTTCGTCGGTGCGCTGCACTGGGGGTTCGCGATCGCGGGTCGCCTGCCTGCGACGCGCACGGTCATCACCGTCGCTGTCCTGCCGGCCGTGGTCGGCGCGGCGGCCGTGCTTATCGATGGGCAGCGCGGTCTCGCGCTGCTGATCGTCGGCTTCGGCCTGTTTGGCATCCACGAGCACCGCCGCTGGGTGGATGCACTGCCGGCGGAGTACCTCGCGTTGCGCCGGCGGCTCACACTGGCGGTCTGCGCCAGCCTGACACTGACGCTGTTCGCGAGCGAGACGGCCGGCCTGCGCTGAGGCCCGCACCACAGGGAGTTTCGATGACCGATCACGACAAGCGCCGCACGCTCGGACTGCTGGGCGGTGCCGCTGCGCTCGGCCCGTTCGCCGCGCGTGCAGCGGCTGCAACGCCCGCCGCCGCGGCGCCGCCGGCCGCAACGCGCCCCGCTGCGGCGCGCGGCGCCTGGGCCTGCGCGATCCAGATGCGCGTCGATGCGGTCAACGGCGATGGGACGCGCGATGCCGCGCGCCAGCGCATGCGCGCCTCGCTCGAACGCGCTGCGCGGCAGATCCGCGGCGCGAAGTCGTGGATCGGCGCCGACCTGCAACTGGTCGTGCTGCCCGAGTATTTCCTGACCGGTTTTCCGGTCAGCGAGACGATCCCGCAATGGATCGACAAGGCCGTGCTCGCGATCGACGGCCCGGAGTACGAGGCGCTCGGTCGCGTGGCGCAGGACACCGGCGTGTATCTGGCGGGCAATGCCTACGAGCTCGATCCGAAGTTTCCCGGGCTGTTTTTCCAGTGCTCGTTCCTGATCGCGCCGAATGGCAATGTGATCCTGCGTTACCGACGGCTGGTGTCGAACCTCGTGCCGACACCCTACGACGTCTGGGATCGCTACCTCGATGCCTACGGGCTCGACGGCGTGTTCCCGGTCGCGCGCACGCCGCTCGGCGCGCTTGCGGCGATCGCGTCGGAGGAAATCCTGTATCCCGAGATCGCCCGTTGCCACGCGATGCGCGGCGCCGAGATCTTCCTGCACAGTTCCAGCGAGGCCTACACGACGACGCTCGCGCCGAAGAAGATCGCGCGGCTCGCGCGCGCGCTCGAGAACCTCGCCTGGGTCGTGTCGGCGAACACGGCCGGCATCGACAACATCGACATCGCGTTCGGTTCGGCCGACGGCGGCTCGGAGATCATCGATCACATGGGCGCGGTGGTCGTCACCGCGGGCCAGGGCGAGACGATGACGGCGAACGCCCGGCTCGACATCGACGAACTGCGCGAGTACCGGCGCCGCGCCGGCATCGCCAACATGTTCGTCCGGCAGCCGTTCGAGCTGTACGCCGGCAGTTACGCGGGCGGCGATTTCCGCCGTCCGAATGGGCTGCTCGACGGCGGCCGCATCATCGTGCCCGAGCGCCGCTGGTTCCGCGAGCGCCAACTCGAAACGCTCGAGCGCCTGCGGCAGCGCGGGCTCGTGCCGGGCGAGGGCGGCTGAGTGGCTGCGCGCCTGCGCCGTCGTGTCTCACGCCGTGCCGTGCTCGGTGCGGCAGCGGCGGCCGGCGTTGCCGGCGTCCCCGCGCCTGGCGCTGCCGCGGCGCCGGTTGCGACGCCGGCCACGTCGCCAGACGGCTGGCGCCGGATCCGGCGCGTGGTCACG
>CAZPJE010000279.1:0-4821 GCA_964586725.1 uncultured Steroidobacteraceae bacterium
TGTCACCAGACACTGATCTCTGGAATCCTCATGTCCGCATGCGGATAGGACGTTCAAACCACCCCTCCAAACCAAGCCCCTGCGCTTGAACGGCTCGATGGTGCGCCGCAGCCTATCGCCGACAGCCCTTTCCCGATAGACGCTGCGTCCGAGCCGGCCCGCAGGACCGCCCGCTGATTGCCGCGCACCCCGCCCGCCCCCCCGATCCACCCTTCCCTGCCCCTGACCTGAACCTGGGCACGCATCAATCCAGGCCCGCCGCGTCAGCGGCCAGCCGAATCGCACATCTTCAGGTTCACAGCAGACGTGACTGCGCCGGTGGCGCCCGCGGCGCGTCCCAAGAACCGGTTTGCATACGGGGAGCGCTCCCTTGCGCGTCTCGCTGCGCAATACGCCTTCGGCCTGGCGCGCAATCACCCGTTCGTCGACGGCAACAAGTGCACGAGCTTGATTGTGCTCGAGCTGTTCATCGCGCTTAACGGTAGTGAGCTCACGGCAAGCGACAGCGAATTCGCAAGGGTCTTCCTTGAACTCGCCGCCGACGACATCTCCGAAGAGGAACTCGCAAATTGGGTAGAAGCGAACACCCGCCTCCAAGGCGGCGCGTGCCAAGCCCGGCTCGAACCGGCTTGAGACACACCCACCGTCTCGCACGCTGAGGTGCCCAAAAAGGCGGGTCTACTCCAGACGCTGAACTCAGGTCAGATCTGCTCTCGCCGCGACTGGAACTCTACGAGAAGTCGACTTGGCTGCTGCGCCGCCCGCTCGAGAAGAGGATCTGTTTCGTAGGGACGGCGTGGGCCCACAGACAAGTGCGAGCTCACGCCGCTTCCGTATCCCCTTTTCTGACGCTGAGGATTCGGGTCGAATGGCCGAACCAGCCCGCAACCGTAGACTTGTTGCGCCGGCTGATCGGCACTTTCAGGTCATTGGTCAACAGGCACGACCATTCGTTACCGTTCTTGACGATCTTCACGATGGCGCGTCGCGCCACCCAGTGCGCGCGATGCACTCGCAAGCCGACTTCGCCCATGGCCTCCGCCGCCTGCTGCAGAGAGCCGAGGATCATGCAGCGTCCGCGGTCGGTGTAGACGTGCAGATAGTGAAGATCCGAAGAGATGGCGAGCACGTTCGTCCCCAGCGCCTCCGGCAGGCGCCCGATGAACTCCACCCGCGCGGCTTCGGCGTAGCGGCTGGCCTCCGACTTGTCGAGATCGGTAGGCTGGGAATCGGGGTCGTCAGGGTCGGGTGAATCGCTGCCGGATCGGCGGGATACGAGAAACGGCAGATTGATGATCATCCAGAATCCCAGGATCTCCGGTGTCGACTCGAGAAACTCCCCGATGACGGCATGCCACCAGCCGCGGCCAGCGAACGCATCCAGCCACTCGTCCCCGTCATCGAGCGGGCGCAGGGACACCGGCAGCAACTGTTCCACCAGAACCCCGACTGGTGCGAGCAGCGCCGCCCCGCCGACACCCGCCACGAGGAGCGGCAGCCACCCGGGCAGGCGGTTCATGAGCCGCGGCAGCACGAGCCAGCTGGCAGCATAGAGGGCCGCGAGCGCGAGACCGACGTTGATCACCCAGAACGCGACTCTCTCGGGCAGTGCCAGGCCGCGGCTGGCTTCCGGCTGCACCAGCACGAGCGCAATGACGAGCAGCCCCCCGACGACGGGCATGGAACGCGCCAGCGGCCAGATGCCGAAGACCGTGCCGTTGCTGACTATCGTGTTGCGGTTCATGGGCAGGCGTCCTGGCCGCTACCAGGAGTACTCGAAGGTGAGTCCCAACAGCGGCAGGCTCTCCTCTTCCTCCTGGATGATCTGGCCCGTCAGTGTATTGAACTCGGAGGGCAGTCCGGCCGGCCCGCCGTATACGTTCAGGACGTCGAGGAACAGTACCAGGTCGATCGGTCCGACCGGGCGCCGGTAGTCGACGCGAAAATCCAGTGCGTGGAACGCGTCACCGCGACCCACGTTCGTTTCGATGATCTCCTTCGAGAAGCGCACCGGGCGATTCGGCGCGAGCACGTCGCGGTACGCGACGAAACGATCACCGGGCTGGCCGGAACCGTACTTCCACCGTGCCGAAACCTGCCAACGGTCGTTGATTTCCCAACGGCCGCCCAGTGCGGCGAAATGCTCGCGATTGAAGTCCCAGTCGTACTTGCCTCGGCCGTCGTTGTCGTCCACCCGGAACTGATTCCAAGAGTAGACGAAGTCGGCAGCCCAGCGGTTGGCGAACTTGCGCGTCAGCACTACGTCGACCCCGAGATTGCTGCCTTCGCCGGAGTTGCTCACCTGCCCCGACGTCCGACTATCCTCGACCAGCCGCTCGTCGACGCGTTGCGAGTATGTGTCGACCAGAAGATTGAGATTCTCACTGATTCGCCACTCCAGGCCGACGCCGAAGTGAAGGAGCTCTTCGTTCTTGAGGTTGAAGTTGTTCGGATCCCGGGCGCGCTCGAGGCTTCTCGGGGATTCGTAGAAGAGCCCGGTAGTCGCCGACAGGCGCAGCGAAGGCGAAAGCGCATAGTTGAACGCAATGCGTGGCGAAATCAGGTTCTCGTCGCTGAATCCATCGTAGTCATAGCGCACCCCCGTGCGCAGACTCGCTCGGCCCCAATCGAACGCCTGCTCTCCATACAGCGAGAAGTTCGTCTCTTGCTGGCTGAAGCGGGAGTTGATCTGCGCCGGTTGGAGGACGATGTAGTTCGCGCCGGGCGGGCGCGGATCGTCCGACTCGTAGATGTAGCGAATCCAGTCCTCGCGCAATGTCGTCGTGTAGTCGAGGTCGATGTTCACGAGCTGCAGACCGGCAGCGAAGCGCCCGAAGGCGTTACCCACCGTGACGTCGCTGCGCCAACCGATCTCCGCATCCTTCTCGGTGACGGTGAGCAACCGCTCCCGGACGGGCACCTGGCTGGCGGGCGCGTTGTCCGGGACGAGGTCCGGGAACGCCTCGCCCTCCGAGGACAGCCGGTCGCTTTCACGGAAGTACAGGCGGTTGATCCACTCGCCGTCGTCGCCGAAGAACTGCCGCCAAGTGCCGCCGACCAGCGCGAGATCCTGCTCGCTGTTCTGAAGAGAGACGTCTTCGATCCCTTCCTCCTCTTCCCTCGCGGCAAGGATGTTGTCGATGTTCCGCTCATACCGTTCTGGCGCGTAGATCGCCAGGAACTCGAACTCGCTGCCGCTCTGCAGGCGCGTCTTCGTCTTCAGGATCACGTCCGTGGACACGGGCGAACCGAGATCGTCCTGCCCGATGATCTCGAAGAACTGGCCAAAGTCGAAGCGCCGCGCCTGCAGGAACAGGGACGTGTCGTCATCGAAGCCGCTCGGCCCTTCGTACAGCAGCTCGAGCCCGGCGAGGTCCACACGCAAGCGGCCCACGGGCGAGGGCGCGCCCCCGGCCACTTCGAACTGCAGCAGCGACCCCTTGCGGCCGCCGAACTCGGCGCTCCACCCGCCCGGCGAGAACTCGGCGCCGGCCACCGCGTTCGGGGCGAAGATGGAGTAGCGGCCGCCGTTAACGATGTCATCCTGCTCGCCAAGGGTCTGCTCGAAGTGCACGACCTGCTGCAGCGGGAACCCGTCGACGATGATGAGGTTGTTCTTTGGGCCGTGGCCGCGCACCGAAAAGCTCGCGAACTCGCCGTTCGACACGACGCCCGGCAGACCGACCAGCGCGCGCATGACGTCGCTGCCGCTGCCTGCGGCATTGCGCAGTTCGTCGCGAGTCAGGTAGCGATCAGCCGCCGAACCCCGAGGATCGACCCCCCGCGCCCGGGCGACGACGAGGACTTCCTCGAGAGCCGAGCCCGTCCGCGGCAGCAGTTCGAATCGCAGTTGCCCCGTCCGACGCTCGATGACCCGGACGATCGGCTCGACGCCTGGAACGTACCCGTCCGCCGCGGCGCGAAACGTGTAGAAGCCGTCGGGCAGGTTCTCGAACGACGCCGAACCGTCGGAGCCTGTCGTCACACTTTTGGCTGCGCCGTCTCTGGCGTCGGCAGTCACGGTGACACCGCCCAGCGGGCGGTTCGTCAGAGAGTCGATGACGCTGACCGACATTCCCCCAGCGTAAGCGATGCTTGGGAGGGACGAGATCAACATAGTAACAACACGCCAGCCCCGTGGCCAGAGCAAACGGACAAATCGACGAAGAAACATGGGTTGTCCTCAGTTGGAATCACTTCGATCAGCCCCGCACGATACGAATCGACGTTACCGGCACAACGCCCAGTTCAATCGACGGCGCCGAAACTTCATCAACGGTCTCGACAACCCGTCGACGGCACGAACGGTTGGCTCGCGGACAGGAATCTGAACGGCTCTATCTGCCTGGCCGAGTTCGTGCGACAGGCCTTGTGTATGGAAAGAGAATCGCGCCGCAAGCCGGAGTCCCGCACGGTACGCTGCTTCGCAGCCACCGGGACGGCCATCGGCGGATAGGACGTTCAAACCACCCCTCCAGACCAAGCCCCTGCGCTTGAACGGCTCCATGGTGCGCCGAAGCCTATCGCCGACAGCCCTTTCCCGATAGACGCTGCGTCCGAGCCGGCCCGCAGGACCGCCCGCTGATTGCCGCGCACCCAGCCCGCGCCCCTCGATCCACCCTTCCCTGTGCGCGGCTCATCGCCGTCCGCGGCGTGCTGGCAAGCCCGCGGCTGCCGTCGGCGTTGCTGATCGAGGCGACGGTGCTGGCGGAGGTCGACCACGTGACCACCGGGGTCAGGTCCTGCGTCGTACCGTCGGTATAGGTGCCCGTGGCCGTGAACGCCCGCGTGAGCCCGAGCGGCACTGACAGTGCGGTCGGC
>CAZPJE010000280.1:0-8838 GCA_964586725.1 uncultured Steroidobacteraceae bacterium
CGACGAGTATCTGGCCATCAAGGGGTTGCAGTCCTGATACCGCGGCGCAGTCTCGCGACTGCGCACGCCTGGGCCGGCGTAGCCCTGGCATTGCCGCTGCTGCTGGTCGCATCCGGCTCTGTCCTGCTGTTCAAGGACAACCTGTTCATCCCGCAGACTCAGGCCGTGGCAGCCGCGTTGCCGTGGTCAGCCGATCACGCGCAGGCGGAGATCGCGGCGCTGCTCGCCGATCGCGCATCACGCGACTTCGAGACGCTCTGGCTGGCCAGCCCACGGCGGGCATTCCATACGCTGGTTGCCGCTGACGGCACCACCCAGTACCGCCCGGTCGCCGGCGCACAACTGCTGCGCGATGGAAGTTTGTCATTGCAGGTCGAGCGGACACTGCTTCGGCTGCATATCGATTTACTCGCAGGCGGTGCCGGCAAGTGGCTCGTGCGCATCGTCGGGCCGCTGGCTGTGCTGCTCGTGGTCGTGGGCCTGATTCTCTGGTGGCCGCTGCGCCGTGGCTGGCGGGCGCGCGACCTGCGTCCCCGAGGCCACACGCGTACCGCGCTGCTGCGGATGCATCTGGCACTGGGTGCTGCGATCGCAGCGTTTGCCCTCCTGCAGTTCGGTTCGGGCGCACTGCTCGCGCACGATTCGCAGATCCGGTCGTGGCTGCAGCCGCTCACGCCTGCCGCTGTCGATCGCCCGCGGGAGTGGCCGCCCTTTGCTGCTGGCGATGCGCATGCCGCAGCGCGCGCGATCTTCGCGATCTATCCCGACGCCACCGCCAGCCACCTGATACCGCTCATTCAGGACGGACGTGTGCAGTGGCGGGTCAAGTTGCGTTTGCCGGGTGAGCGGCATCCTAACGGCCGCTCGTATGTTGTCGTCGACGTGGCGGCCGGACGGATCACGCAGGTGCACGATGCCCGGCTTGGCGGCCTGCCTGCACTGTACGACGACTGGCTGTATGGTTGGCACATCGCGCGCCTGTGGGGCCTGCCGCAGTCGGTCTTCTGGCTGCTGGCAAGCGTTGCCACCGCGACGCTGGCGGTGGTCGGCGTGGCCGCCTTCGCGCGCCGGCCCCGATCCAGATGATGCAACGCAGAGGTGAGCATGACGAAGCGGAAATGGACGCGACGTGACGTCGGCAACCTGGTCGTGGGTACGACGGTGGCGTTGACCGCGGCGCGCGGCGCGCGCGCCGCTGCGGCTGTGGCAGACGACTCGGACTTCGTGATCGTCGGCGGTGGCTCGGCGGGCTGCGTGCTCGCGCATCGGCTCAGCGCCGATCCGAACACTCGCGTGATGCTGCTCGAAGCGGGCGACTGGGTCGATGACGCGGCGGTCGATGCCGTCGGCGCCTGGCCCAGTCTGCAAGGCGGCCCCCGCGACTGGGCCTACATGACCGTGCCACAGCAGGCGATCGGCGGCCGGGCGCTTCCCTGTCCGCGAGGTCGCGGACTCGGCGGGTCATCGCTGATCAATGCCATGGGACATCAGCGCGGCCACGCCGGTGGCTACGATGCCTGGGAGGCGCGCGGCGCGACGGGCTGGAACGCGGCGGCGCTGCTGCCGTTCCATCGGCGCAGCGAGCGATGGTCGGGCGTTGCCGACAGCTGGCGCGGCGCTGACGGGCCGCTCGATGTGCTGGCGGTGGACCCGGCGCGTGCGAACGGGGTCGCGACGGCGTTCCTGGATGCGGCGCGCGCCACGGGTCACGCGTGGACGGATGACATCAACGGCGAGCAGGCGGTGGGTGCAGGCTGGAACCAGTTCACGATCGACCGCGCGGGGCGTCGCGCGCATGTGGCGCGGGCCTATCTTGAGCCGGTGCGGGCGCGGTCCAATCTGCACATCGTGCCCGGCGCGCGTGTGCTGCGACTGCAGATCGAAGCAGGGCGCTGCACGGGAATGACGGTGCTGCAGGCGGGCGCGACGCGATCCTTGCGTGCGCGGCGTGGCGTGATCATGGCCGCAGGGGCCATCGACACGCCGCGCTTGCTGATGCTCTCGGGCATCGGGCCGGCGCCGCAACTGCGGGCACTCGGCATCGATGTCCTGGTCGACAGCGCCGAAGTCGGTGCAAACCTGCACGATCATCCGCTGCTCGGCGGCGTTGCATATCAGGCGCCGAAGCCCATCCCGCTGTCCGTGTACAACCATGGCGAGGGGATGCTGTTCACGCGGCTGGGCCAGGGTTCCGGCGTGCCTGACACACTGGTGATGTGCGTGACCGTGCCCTTCGTGATTCCCACCGTCGGCGCCGCACCCGAGAACTGCTACACGCTGGTGCCCTGCGTGATGCAACCTGAGAGTCGCGGCAGCGTGTCGTTGCAGAGCGCCGATCCGTTGGTGGCCGCGCGCATCGATCCGGCGACGTTCGCGGCCGGCACGGACCTCGAGCAGATGGTCGATGCAGTCGGACTGTGCCGCGAACTCGCGGCCGCGTCGCCGCTGCGCGCGTTGTCAGCGCGTGAGGTGTACCCCGGTCCGGCAGTGCGTGATCGTGACGCGTTGCGCGACTTCGCGCGCCGCGGCGTGAGTCCGTTCTACCATCCGGTGGGAACGATGCGCATGGGCGCGGATGCCGCTGCGCCGGTGGCCCCTGACCTGCGCGTGCGTGGCGTCGAGCGTCTCTGGGTTGCGGATGCGTCGGTGATGCCGCAGATCGTGCCCGCCATGACGAACGCGGCGACCATCGCGATTGCCGAACGCGCTGCGGACCTGATCAGCTCCAGCGCCGCCAGCGCGTGATGTCGCCATCGCTGACGGCAAGGCCGATCTGCTGCACGCCGTCGAGTTCGTCTTCGCCGCGACGCTCGTGCGAGCCGATGTAGTACATCCGCAGCGCGCCGTCGGCCGCGGCGACGATCCACGGACAGCCGAGACGGTGATCCCACAGTCCGGAACCCAGCGCTGCGCCTGCGAGCACGGCGCCGTCGCTGTGTGGACCGTCGATGCGCTGCCAGCGCAGGCCGTCGTCCGAGACGGCGACGCCGATCTGGCGGCCGACCGTGAGGCCCTGGCCAATATCCTTGCAGCCCTCGTAGAACATGACCCAGCGACCCTGCAGCCGCACCATGTGCCGCGTGGCAATGCCGCGATCGTCGAAGCGGCCAGGCGCGCCGGCGCCCAGCAGCACGCCGCGCTTCTGCCAGTGCAGGCCGTCGCTCGATTCGGCCCAGCCCAGCGTCGAGACGAAGTTCGCGTCGAGTGAGTGGTAGTACAGGCGCCAGCGGCCGTCGTCCCAGCGGATCACCTGCGGCCAGCCCACCATGAAATGGTCGAACTCGCCGCGCGCGCCCGCCGGCAGCAGCGCGCCGCGGTGCGGGCCTTCGAGCCGTTGCCAGCGCATGCCATCTGCGGAGACGGCGCAGCCGGGCAGCGCCGGAAAGCCCTTGATGCTGCGCGGCCCGATCGCACGCAAGGTCTGGTCGCCGCCGAAGTACCACATCCAGTACAGGTCGCCGCGGCGCTGGATGTCGCTGATGCCGACGTGCGCGGAGTCGAAGCGCGACGGGTCGGCGTGCGGTTCGAACACGGCGCCGCCCGTGAGCGGGCCGCGGACGCGCTGCCACGCGATGCCGTCCGTCGACGTCGCGAGGCCAACGCGACCGGTGGGCAGGCTGATCGCGCGGTCGAACGTGGGATCGCGCCCGTAGTACCACATGCGCCACTGGCCATCGGGTTCACGCAGCACGCGTGGACACGAGACGCGCTCGGAATCCCAGGCACCGGCCGGCCCGGGGGCGAGGATCAGGCCGGGGCCAGTGGGCAGCGGCCTCGGGCCCGCCGCATCGCTCACAGATCGCGGGCGATGCGCATGCCGAAGATCTGGCTGGTCAGCGCTTCCGGATCGCGGCCGCGGAACGCAGGACGCTGGCGGTCATACGCCGTGCGCCACGAGCCGCCGCGAGTGCCGCGACGATCGCAGCCGACCGTGAGTTGCGCCGAACCATCGACCGGGGTAGCGCCATACGGCATCTGGTAGCAGTCCTCGACCCACTCCCAGACGTTGCCGATCATGTCGTGCAGGCCGAAGGCATTGGGTGCGAACTTGCCGACGGGCGCCACGCCTGCATAGCCATCGTCGCAGGGGGCGGGCTTCGACGGCAGGTCCGGCACCGCACGCGCGCCCGACGCATCGTGGACATTGCCGTAGCGACAGGCCAGCACTTCGTCTTCGCCCCAGGTGTGCAGGCCCTGCGTGCCGGCGCGCGCGGCGTACTCCCATTCGGCTTCCGTCAGCAGCCGGTAACGTTTGCCGGTGCGACCCGCGAGCCATGACACGTAGGCTTTGGCATCGCTCCAGCGGATGCATGCGACGGGTTCATTGTCGGCGATCGGGCGACCATACCCCGGGTCCGCCCAGTTGGTATTCGGCAATGCCTTGACGCTGGTCGCGAAGAACGCGTTGCAGCCCGTGCCGGCGGTCTTGTGGCCGGTGGCCGCCACGAACGCGCGGTACTGGCCGTTGGTGAGTTCGAAGCGCCCGACTGCGAACGAGTAGGGGATCTGCACGCGACGCAGCGGTCCCTCGTAGCGATCGGTCTCGCCGCCTTCGCGGCCCATCGTGAATTCGCCGGGCGGCACGACGACCATCTCGGGACAGTCGCGGCAGTCGCGGAACACCTTGCCTGGCGCAGGCGCCTTGGCGGCGTGGGCAGTGGTGGCGAGCAGCGGCAGGGCGGCGAGCGCCGCGAGCAGTTTGAGGTATGCCATGGTGCCGAGCCTAGCCGATTCGTGGCGCGCGGCGCATCATCGGCAGCGCGGCGACGGTGTCAGGCGGTTAGCCTTCCGTGGTGGGCGACTCGCCGCCTGCCGCGATCAGCGGGCGGCAGACTTTCTCGATGATGCGCTTGCGGGCCGCGGCGCGCTGTTGCTGCACGGCTTCGTCCGGATCGTAGGCATCGACATTGGCGGGCGTGGCGGGCTGCCCCGCGGCGGCGAGGCGCTCGTGCGCGTCGAGCCGCTCCCGCAGCACGGCGATCTCGGACGTCAGCGCCATGACCATGCCGAGCAGCGTGTCGACGCGCTCGTCCGGACCCGGCGCCGCGCGGCGCCCCTTGTGCACGCGATGGCGCCGCAAGGGCGACGGTACGGGCTTGACCGTCGCGCCGCTCATGAACGCGGCTTCCGCGCCGAACAGATGTACCAGGACTTGTAGCCGCCCTTGTTCTCGGTGCCGAACTGCCCGGTGATGCCGGCGCGCGGCGGACCGAAAGCCGCATCCTGGAAGCCGACGGCGACCTCCGTGAAGCCGGTGCGGTTCGCGAGTCCGGCCATGTCGGCACTGACCGCGCCCATCCAGAACGCCTCGTTGTTGTAGCGTGTTTCGAAATCGGCCCGGACCAGCGCGAACAGGTCCGCGGAGTCGGCGCGGAACGGCACCTCGAGATGCACCATGACACCGCCCGGCCGCAGCACGCGCAGGCACTCGGCAAAGATCTGCGGCAGCGCCTTGGTCGACGTCTCGTGCAGCACGGCGCTCGTGAACACGAGATCGAAGTGGTTGTCGGGGTAACCTGTCTGCTCGGCGCTGGCCTGCCTGAAGTGCAGCGACACGCCGAGATGCGCCGCGCGCGCATGCGCATACTGCAGCAGCCCCGCGCCGACATCGAGGCCGTGGACTTCGGCCTGCGGGAAGGCGCGGGCGACGGCGACCAGGCTGTTGCCGACGGTGCAGCCCATCTCGAGGATGCGCTGCGGCTTGAGGTCGGGGAAACGCTCGAACACGTGCGCGACGACGGTGTTGCCGCGCATGTCGTTCATCTGGCCGCCCTGGCGACCGAGGCTGTACAGCGACGCGGCCTTGTCGAACACTGCGCCCTGGCGCACGCCGCCGTCGGGCGGATCGACGTAGTAGCTGCCGGGCATCATGTGCGTGTCCTGCGCGGCCAGGTAGCGCGGCACGACGAAGTCGGGATCGGTCTGCACCGAGCCCAGCGCGGGCGCCTCGCGCGCCAGCGTGTCGAGCGCGGCGCGCTGGCGGTCGACGCAGTCGCCGGCGGCCTGCCACATCAGTTCCTGCGCTGAGCGCATCGCGGAGATCCAGTTCTGGTACAGCGGTCGCGCTTCGAGCGCGCGCCGCACATCCTGGAGCGTGGCGGGCTTGCCGGTCTGCTGCGCGACCTGGTCGCCTGTCGCCATCGTCATCTCGCGCACGACCGGATCCATCTCGGCAGCGAGAAAGGTCTTCAGGGCGATGACGAAATGCTGTTCGGCGACCTCGTCGTGGCTGCTCTCGGGCATCATCGGATGAACGCGCGCTGCCATGGTCTTGCTCCGGGGTTCTGCGGTGATCGCGAGGTCAAAGCTAACCGGCGGACGGCCCCGGGGGAAGCCCCCGCAGGCGGGGGTTCGCGCAACGGCCTTTACAGATGGCGTTCGATGCGCCGGAACAGGTCCAGCCGATCGACCAGGTCCGTCATCCAGTCGAGCTTGTCGGTCTCCAGCGTCAGGACGGGCGACAGGTCATAGCGGCGGAACCAGTCCTCATAGAGGCGGTTCAGGCGTCGCAGGTACTCGACCGGGATGTTCTGTTCCATCGCGCGGCCACGGCGAGTGATGCGCTGCTGCAGCGTGCGCACCGGGCAACGCAGCTGGATCATCAGGCGCGGCGCCGGGATCGTGCGGACGATGGTCTCGTAAAGGTCCCAGTAGGTCGCGAAATCGCGCCGGCTGATGCAGCGCTGGCGATGCAGGTTGCGCGCGAAGATCTCGGCATCCTCAAAGAGCGATCGATCCTGCACGACGATACGCGACTCGCCGCCGAGATCCAGGTGCAGGCGGTACTTGCGTACCAGGAACCACAGCTGCGACTGGAACCCCCAGGATTTCATGTCGGCGTAGAAATCCGCGAGGTAGGGATTGGCGTCGTTGGGTTCGAGGAACGGGCTGAGGTCGTACTTCTCGCACAGGAAACTCGCGAGCTCGGTCTTGCCGGCGCCGATGTTGCCGGCGATCGCGATGTAGCCGGAGGCCTTCACAGCTCGCCTGCCAGCGCGCGTTCGATGTAGTCACGCCGCACTTTGGTGCGCGGCACGCGCCGCTCGAACCAATCGTGCACGGGCCGTTCGAGACCGATGCCGTGCATGTAGTTGTAGATCGCCTTGTCGAGGCCGCGACCGAGTTCGGCATGGTCGACGCCGGTCGGATCGATGAAGCCGATGTCGTTGCGCGCGAAGCGGCCGGGCGGCGGCGGCACCAGCGTCACGCCATACGCCGCCGGATCGAGACCGACCGGCGAATGCACCGTGCAGGCGAAGCGATGGAAATAGCCGGACTGGATGCAGCCCTGCTCGAACAGCTGGCGCACGTACTCCAGCGAGTCGACGGTTTCCTGCACGGTCTGCGTCGGGAAGCCGTACATGAGATACGCATGCACGAGGATGCCAGCATCGCTGAACGCGCGGGTCACGCGCGCCACCTGCGCTACCGACACGCCCTTCTTCATCAGGGTCAGCAGCCGATCCGATGCGACCTCGAGGCCGCCCGAGACCGCGATGCAGCCGCTCTGGGCCAGCAGCTCGCAGACGGCCGGCGTGAACGATTTCTCGAAGCGGATGTTGCCCCACCAGCTGATGGTGGTGCCGCGCCGCAGCAGTTCCGTCGCCAGCGCCTTGAGCGACTTCGGTGGCGCGGCTTCATCGACGAAGTGGAAGCCCGTGTGGCCGGTCTCGCGGACGATGGCCTCGACGCGATCGACCAGGATCGCTGCCGACGCCGTTTCGTAGCGCGAGATGTAATCGAGGCTGACATCGCAGAAGGAGCACTTCTTCCAATAGCAGCCGTGCGCGACGGTCAGCTTGTTCCACCGGCCGTCCGACCACAAGCGGTGCATCGGATTCAGCAGGTCGAGCAACGACAGGTATCGATCGAGCGGCAGGCCGTCCCAGGTCGGCGTGCCGACCTCGGCGAACGGCACATCGGGCTCGCGGTGGTCGACGTAGCGCACGACGTCGTGGCGATCGCGGAAGAAGCAGCGCACCAGCGCATCGCGTTGCCGCTGGCCCGCCACGTGCTGCAGGATCGCGAGCACCGGCAGCTCGCCATCGTCGAGCGTGACATAGTCGAAATAGTCGAACACGCCGGGTTCGCTGAGTTCGCGCAGCTCGGTGTTGACCCAGCCGCCGCCCAGGCAGGTCACGATGCGCGGATCCTCCGCCTTGATCGCCTGTGCAATGCGAAACGCGCCATAGACGGCGCCCGGAAACGGCACGGAGATCAGCACGACGTCGGGTTGGTGCTGCCGCAGTGCCGCGCTGGTCAGGCCCGCAAGCGTGGCGTCGACCAGGTTCGGTGGTGCGGCGAGTGCGGCGGCGAGCGGCGCGAAGCTCGGCTGCGACTGCGCCAGCGACTCGGCGTAGCGCACGAACTCGAAGCGCGGATCGACCGCATCGCGAATGACGTCGGCGAGGTCGTTGAGATACAGCGTGGCGATGTGCCGTGCCCGGTCGTCGCTGCCGAGTGCGCCGAAGGCCCACGCAAGGGGATCGCCGTTGCCACCGTCCGGGGCTTCGTAGTTGTCGAGCGCGCTGAAGCGCGGCCCTTCGGGCAGGAAGCCGCGGCTCGCGATGCGATGCGCGAGCGTGCGGTCCTGCCCCTGCAGGTAACGGATCGTCGGAGCGATCGTTGCCGCGTAGCGTGGGTACTCCGCCATGAAGTGCTGCAGCGCGGGCGAGCGCTTGCGGGCGGGAACCTTGCGCGCGGCCTCGTGCAGCGCCGCGAGGCCTTGGGTCGACAGCAACTCGAGCACGAGCCCGAGCGCGAGATCCACCTGCGCAGCCGCCATGCCGCGCGAGCGCAGGAAGCCCGTCAGGTAGGCCGTGGAAGGGTACGGCGTGT
>CAZPJE010000281.1:0-74054 GCA_964586725.1 uncultured Steroidobacteraceae bacterium
GCCAGCCCCGGGGCGGCCAAAAAAAAGGACGAGCGCGGGGCTCGTCCTTCTGATTGAAGCCCTCGGGGGATTGCCCGAGTCTGTCAGCTTCGGAAACCTACTCGCAGAGGCTCTCCATGTAGCCCTGGGCCACCGGTGACAGCCGCTTCATGGCGAGCGCGCGCGCCTTCGGGGCGTCCACGAGGTGCTCGAGCGGCCCGGAGACCAGCATGCTGCGGACCTGTGGATCCTTGCGGGACAGCGCAGCCATCTTGTTGAGCACCGTGAAGCCGCGGTTGATCTTGGCGGCCGGCGCGCGGCGCTGCTCGATGGAACGGACCAGATACTGACCGAAGCGCGAGTAGAGGAAGTAGTCGTCGTCCCCTACCTGAAACCGTGCTTCGGCGAAGAAGTCGGGAAAATTCTTTTCGAGGTATGCGTTCACCTTGAAAAGACGCGGTGATTGGGATGCCTGCCCAGACAGCGCTAATAACTTCTTCATTTCAGTCTTGCCACACCTCCGAGGGTCCAGAGAACCATTTCTGGACGTCACGAGCGGTACCACACCTCGCAACGCGCGCGAACGTTAAGACACGCGCGCGTCGCGTGCAAGACCTCGACGAAAGAAATTTCGCGCGCCGCGTCACAGCGTGCGCGAGCGAGCGAACCGCGGCTCAGTCGCCGCTGCGCGCGTCGGCTTCCAGCGCGTCGTCGATCCGCGACTTGCCGCTCGCCACGGTCGCTTCGACGTGGCGCCCGACGGCGCGCGCGGCGTCGGACGGGTGAGCATCGCGCTCGATGTCGACGCCGGCAGCGCCGACGCTCTCGAGCGTCTCGTCGACGGTGGCGTTGGCGTCCTCGACCTGGCGCAGCGCGAGCCAGGCGACGATGCCGAGGACGATGAAAATGCCGATCAGTCTGACCATGGCGCCTCCACGGGCCTGGGCGGCCCGTCGCTCAGCAGCTTGCGCCGCGCGGCCGGCGCGCCTCAAGCTGCCGGGCCGAAAATTGAGGAATCGCGCATGCCCGAACCGCACCAGGATCCGCTGCCGGCCCTCGCGAGCTTCGCGCCAGGCGTCCGCGCGCTCGTGTTCGGCGCCAGCGGCGCGATCGGCGCGGCATTCGCCGACGCGCTCGCGACGCATCCGCGCGTGGCGGCGCTGCATGTCGCGGCGCGCGATCCGGCCGCGGCGCTGCCCGCGAGCCTGCTGGCGCGGGCGACCGTGGCGCTGCAGGCCCACGCCTTCGACCTGACCGACGAAGCCAGCATTGCCGCCACCGTCGCGGCGGCGAGCGCGGGCGGGCCGCTGGATCTGGTGCTGGTCGCGACCGGCAGGCTGCACGCGGGCCCGCAGCTGCAGCCGGAGAAATCCTGGCGCAGCCTGACGCCGGACGCGCTCGCGCTTGCCTTCGCGCTCAATGCGACCGGGCCGGCACTGATCGCCAAGCACTCGCTTGAGCGGCTGTCGAGCGGTCGCAAGGCGGTGTTCGCCGCGCTGTCGGCCCGGGTCGGTTCGATCGAAGACAACCGGCTCGGCGGCTGGCATGCCTACCGCGCGTCGAAGGCGGCGCTGCACATGCTGCTGCGCGGCTTCGCGATCGAGCTGGCGCGGCGCAATCCGACGGCGCTTTGCCTCGCGCTGCATCCGGGCACGGTCGACAGCGCGCTGTCGCGCCCCTTCCAGTCGGGCGTCGCGCCGGGCAGGTTGTTCACGCCGGCTCGGTCCGCGGCAGCGCTGCTGAACGTGATCGACCAGCGCGGCGTCGCCGACTCGGGTCGCGCCTGGGCCTGGGACGGCCAACCGATCCCGTTCTGATCGGCGCGCCGCGTTCAGCGCAGCCGCGTCAGGCCTGGCACCCGCTCGAAGGCGGTGTCGAAGCTCAGCAGCGTGTCGATGCCGTGCTGCTGCATGACCGCGGCATGCAGCGCGACGCGCACCGGCAAGGTCGGGTACTGCAGCACCAGCTGCTTGGCGCGTTCGAGGCCATCGCGATCGACCGCAAGCACGTCGTCGACGACGCGCAGCAGCGCATCCATCGCGAGCTGGATGTAGCCGCGCCGATCGATCGCGGCATAGCGGTGCAGGATCTCGTTCAGCGCTTCGGCATCGGTGACGAGCCGCGTGCGCGCGCTGACCAGGCTCTCGAGCCGGCGCTGCGCGTCGACCTTGTTCGGATGCGCGGCACCGATCAGGTACATCGCGACGTTCGAATCGACGAACACCATGTCAGTGCCCGCCGCGCTCAGTAGCCACTGTCGCCGCCGACCGCGTAGCCGCGCTCGATGTCGGCGGTCAGGCGTTCGATCGGGCCGGTCGGGCCGGTGTGGCGCACGGCGGTGCGGATGGCATCGAGCTTGCGATCGATGTCGGCGCTGGATTCGCGCCGCCGCGCCGCGCCGATCGCCTGCCGCACCCACTCGGCCACCGACAGGCCCCGCGCCGTGGCAGATTGCTGCAGCGCAGCGAAGTCATCGTCGTCGAGCAGCACCTGCAGTCGCTTTGTCATAGCAAGGAGTTTGAATGACTCATTATCATGAGTAAAGAACCTCGGAAATTCCTTGTGCCCGGCAATCGAAGGATTAGTATCGAAAAAAAGCGTCACGCAGGCCCTGGGGGGCCACGAGTGCGCCGCCTACCAGTGAAGGAGTCTGCCTGTGAGCCCATCCGATGACGGCCTGACCGTCCCTGCCGCGCGCCCGGCGCTGCACACGACCCGCCCCGGCAAGCAGGGCCTCTACGACCCGCAGTTCGAGCACGACGCCTGCGGCGTCGGCTTCGTCGTCGACATCAAGGGCCGCAAATCCAATGCGATCCTGAAGCAGGCCATCCAGGTGCTGAAGAACCTCGACCATCGCGGCGCCTGCGGCTGCGAGGTCAACACCGGCGACGGCGCCGGTGTGCTGATGCAGATGCCGCACGCCTTCCTGAAGGACGCGGCCAAGAAGGCGCACATCAACCTGCCCGAGGCCGGCCAGTACGCCTGCGGCCTGATCTTCATGCCGCGCAACCCGACGCAGCGGCGCCGCATCGAAGAGGTGTTCGCCCGCGTCGTGCAGTCCGAGGGTCAGGTCTACCTGGGCGCGCGCACGGTGCCGGTCAACAACTCGATGCTCGGCGAAACGGCGAAGGCCAGCGAGCCGTTCATCCGCCAGGTGTTCATCGGCCGCGGCGAGGAAACGCCCGACGAAGCCGCGTTCGAACGCAAGCTCTACGTGATCCGCAAGCGCGCCTACAGCGAGATCCGTGTCTCGACGGTCGGCGGCGCCGAGTACTGGTACGTCGCGTCGCTGTCGCACAAGACCCTGGTCTACAAGGGCATGCTGACGACGATGCAGCTCGACGAGTACTTCCCCGACCTGCAGAACCCGCTGATGGAAACCGCCATCGCGCTGGTGCACTCGCGCTTCTCGACCAACACCTTCCCGAGCTGGGACCGCGCGCATCCCTATCGCTACATCGCGCACAACGGCGAGATCAACACGTTGCGCGGCAACATCAACTGGATGAAGGCGCGCGAGGCGCTGCTCGAGTCGGAGATCTTCGGCGAGGACGTCGACAAGCTTAAGCCGATCGTCAACGTCAACGGCAGCGACTCGTCGATGTTCGACAACGTGCTCGAGCTGATGGTGCTGGGCGGGCGGCCGCTGCCGCACGCGATGATGATGATGATCCCCGAGCCCTGGTCGAAGCACGAGACCATGGATCCGGCGCGCCGCGCGTTCTACCAGTTCCACTCGAGCATCATGGAGCCCTGGGATGGCCCGGCCGCGATCGCGTTCACCGATGGCCGGCAGATCGGCGCGGTGCTCGACCGCAACGGCCTGCGGCCCGGGCGTTACTGGGTCACCAAGGATGACCTCGTCGTGCTGTCGTCGGAGTCGGGCGTGCTCGACATCCCGCAGGATCAGGTGCTGCGCAAGGGCCGGCTGCAGCCCGGGCGCCTGTTCCTGGTCGACACGGTGCAGCAGCGCATCATCGAAGACGAGGAGATCAAGCGGCAGATCGTCAACGAGCGGCCCTATGCCGAGTGGCTGAAGCAGCATCTCGTCAACCTGAAGGACCTGCCCGCCGCGCCCGAGCTGCCGATGCCCGAGCCCGAGACTTTGCTGCAGCGGCAGGTCGCGTTCGGCTACACGTTCGAGGACCTGCGCATCCTGATGGCGCCGATGGCGCGCGATGGTAACGAGGCCGTTGGCTCGATGGGCAACGACACGCCGCTCGCAGCGCTGTCGCAGAAGTCGCGGCTGCTGTACGACTACTTCAAGCAGCTGTTCGCGCAGGTCACCAATCCGCCGATCGACAGCATCCGCGAGGAGATCGTCACGTCGTCCGACGTCTGGCTTGGCTCCGAGGGCAACCTGCTGACGCCGAGTCCGACGGACTGCCGCCGCATCGAGCTCAAGGGCCCGGTGCTGACCAACGAGGAATTCGCGAAGGTCCGTCGTCTCGCGCTGCCGGGCATCCGGGCCGGCACGCTGCCGATCCTGTTCCGCGCCTCGCGCGGCGAAGACGGCCTCGTCAAGGCGATGGAAGAGCTGTTCGCCGCCGCGCGCCGCATGATCGAAGAGGAAGAGATCAACGTCCTGATCCTGAGCGACCGCGGCGTCAACCGCGAGTTCGCGGCGATCCCGTCGCTGCTGGCGGTCTCCGGCCTGCATCACTACCTGATCCGCGCCGGGTTGCGCATGCGCGTCAGCCTCGTCATCGAGACGGGCGAGGCGCGCGAGGTGCATCACTTCGCGCTGCTGATCGGCTACGGCTGCAGCGTCATCAACCCCTACCTCGCGTTCGAGACGCTCGACGGCATGATCCGCGACGAAATGCTGCCGAACGTCGACCACAAGATCGCCTGCATGAACTTCGCGAAGGCCGCGACCAAGGGCGTGGTCAAGGTCATGTCGAAGATGGGCATCTCGGCCGTGCAGAGCTATCACGGCGCGCAGGTGTTCGAGGCTGTCGGCCTGCGCCAGGACGTCATCGACGAGTACTTCACCGGCACGGCATCGCGGATCGGCGGCATTGGCCTCGACGTGATCGCCGAGGAAGTGCTGATGCGGCACCGCGTCGCGTTCGCCGAGCGGCCGGTGTCGACGCCGGTGCTGCCGACCGGCGGCCAGTACCAGTGGCGCTCCGACGGCGAGTTCCACCTGTTCAACCCCGAGTCGATCCACCGGCTGCAGAAGTCGGTGCGCACCGGCAGCTACCAGACCTACAAGTCGTTCGCCGATCTGATCGACGATCGCTCGAAGAACCTGTCGACGCTGCGCGGCCTGCTCGAGTTCAAGCAGGGCGAGCCGGTGCCGATCGACGAAGTCGAATCGGTCGAGAGCCTGATGAAGCGCTTCAAGACCGGCGCGATGAGCTACGGCTCGATCTCGAAGGAGGCGCACGAGACGCTCGCGATCGCGATGAACCGCATCGGCGGCAAGAGCAACACCGGCGAAGGCGGCGAGGACCCGGAGCGCTACATCCCGCTGCCGAACGGCGACTCGAAGAACTCGGCGATCAAGCAGGTGGCATCGGGCCGCTTCGGCGTGACCAGCGAGTACCTGGTCAATGCCCGCGAGCTGCAGATCAAGATGGCGCAGGGCGCGAAGCCCGGCGAGGGCGGCCAGCTGCCCGGCAGCAAGGTCTATCCGTGGATCGCGAAGACGCGGCACACGACGGCCGGCGTCGGCCTGATTTCACCGCCGCCGCACCACGACATCTATTCGATCGAGGACCTGGCCGAGCTGATCCACGACCTCAAGAACGCGAACCGCGATGCGCGCGTCAGCGTCAAGCTGGTCGCCGAAGTCGGCGTCGGCACGATCGCCGCCGGCGTCGCCAAGGCGCATGCCGATGTCGTGCTGATCAGCGGCTATGACGGCGGCACGGGCGCATCGCCGCTGACGTCGACGACGCACGCCGGTCTGCCGTGGGAGCTGGGCCTCGCCGAGGCGCACCAGACGCTGGTGCTCAACAACCTGCGCAGCCGCGTCGTCGTCGAGACCGATGGCCAGCTCAAGACCGGCCGCGATGTCGCGATCGCCGCGCTGCTCGGTGCCGAGGAGTTCGGCTTCGCGACCGCGCCGCTCGTGACGGTGGGCTGCATCATGATGCGCGTCTGCCATCTGAACACCTGCCCTGCCGGCGTGGCGACGCAGGATCCCCGGCTGCGCGAGAAGTTCGCCGGCAAGCCGGAGCATGTCGTCAACTACATGCGCTTCATCGCGCAGCACCTGCGCGAGATCATGGCGCAGCTGGGCTTCCGTCGGCTCGAGGAGATGGTCGGTCGCGTCGACATGCTCGAACCGCAGGCCGCCGTCGACCACTGGAAGGCGCACGGCTTCGACTTCACGAACATCCTGTACCAGCCGGACCTGGGCCAGGAGGTCGGTCGTTACCAGACGCAGCTGCAGGACCATGGTCTCGAAAAGTCGCTCGACATGACGACGCTGCTCGAGCTGTGCCGCCCCGCGATCGAGCACGGCCGCAAGGTCGAGGCCACCATCCCGGTGCGCAACGTGAACCGTGTCGTCGGCACGATCACCGGCAGCGAGATCACGAAGCGCCACGGCGCCAAGGGCCTGCCGGACGACACGATACGGCTGCGCTTCAACGGCTCCGCCGGCCAGAGCTTCGGCGCCTTCATCCCGCGCGGCATGACGTTCACGCTCGAAGGCGACGCCAACGACTACGTCGGCAAGGGCCTGTCGGGCGGGCGCCTGATCATCAAGCCCGACGACCGCGCGACCTTCGCGGCCGAGGACAACATGATCATCGGCAACGTCGCGCTGTACGGCGCCACGGACGGCGAGGTGTTCGTGCGCGGCATGGCTGGCGAGCGCTTCGCGGTCCGCAACAGCGGCGTCGACACCGTCGTCGAGGCGGTCGGCGACCACGGCTGCGAATACATGACGGGCGGACGCGTCGTCGTGCTCGGTCCGACCGGGCGCAACTTCGGCGCGGGCATGTCCGGCGGCGTCGCCTATGTCTATGACGACAGCGGCGACTTCGCGAAGCGCGTCAATGCGCAGATGGTCGATGTCGATCGCGTCGCCGACGCCGACGAGGCGCAGCAGCTGCGCGCGCTGATCGAGAAGCACGCGACGCTGACGGGCAGCCGCAAGGCAGCGCGACTGCTCGACGCCTGGGAAACGCAGTTGCCGCGCTTCGCGCGCGTGATCCCGAAGGACTACAAGCGCGTGCTCGCCTGCCTGAAGCGGGCCCACGACCAGGGCCTGTCGGGCGACGACGCGATCATGGCGGCATTCGAAGAGAACTCACGCGACCTCGCGCGCGTGGGCGGCAACTGATTCGGACCTTATTCACATGGGCAAGCCAACCGGATTCATCGAGTACCTGCGCGAGCTGCCGCTCGACCGCAGTCCTTCCGAGCGCATCGGCGACTGGAAGGAATTCCATCACCACATGGACGACAAGCACCTGCGGCAGCAGGCCGCGCGTTGCATGGATTGCGGCGTGCCGTTCTGCCACACCGGCAAGCTGATGAGCGGCGGCGCCTCGGGCTGCCCGGTCAACAACCTGATCCCGGAGTGGAACGACCTCGTCTATCGCGGCCTGTGGCGCGAGGCGCTCGACCGGCTGCACAAGACCAACAACTTCCCGGAGTTCACCGGGCGCGTCTGCCCTGCGCCCTGCGAAGGCTCCTGCGTGCTCGGCATCAATGCGCCGCCGGTCACGATCAAGAACATCGAGAACACGATCATCGAGCGCGGCTGGGAAGAAGGCTGGGTGCTGCCGAATCCGCCGGACAAGCGCACCGGCAAGCGGGTCGCCGTGGTCGGTTCGGGTCCGGCCGGGCTCGCTGCTGCGGCGCAGCTCAACAGCGTCGGCCACAACGTCACGGTGCTCGAGCGCGCCGATCGTCCGGGCGGGTTGCTGACCTACGGCATCCCGAACATGAAGCTCGACAAGAACGACATCGTGATGCGCCGTGTGCGGCTGATGGAAGAGGAAGGCATCAAGTTCGTCTGCAATGCCAACGTCGGTGACAACGTCGAGCCGCTGCTGCTGACGAAGGACTTCGACGCCGTCGTGCTGTGCACCGGCGCGACGCTGCCGCGCGACCTGCCGGTGGATGGCCGGCAGCTCAAGGGCGTGCATTTCGCGATGGACTACCTGACCGGCAGCACGCAATGGCTGCTCGAAGCCGCGGCCGCCAAGGCGCCGGCCAAGGGCGCGGCGAAGTCGGCGGCGCGCAGCGGCACGAAGGCGGCGGCGCCCATCGACGCGCGCGGCAAGGATGTCATCGTGATCGGCGGTGGCGACACCGGCACCGATTGCGTCGGCACGGCGATGCGGCAGGGCTGCCGCACGCTGACCCAGTTCGAGATCATGCCGAAGCCGCCGCTCGAGCGCGCCGACGACAACCCGTGGCCGGAGTGGCCGCGCGTCTACAAGATGGACTACGGTCAGGAAGAGGCCGCGGCGAAGTTCGGCAGCGATCCGCGCGTCTATGTCACGACGGTCAAGAAGTTCATCGGCGACGAGCAGGGCGCCGTCAAGGAACTCGTCACCGTCGAGGTCAGCTGGCAGAAGAACGAGCGCGGCCAGCTCGTGCCGGTCGAAGTGCCGGGCACGGAGAAGACGCAGCCCGCGCAGCTCGTGCTGCTCGCGATGGGTTTCCTCGGTCCCGAGCAGGGCCTGCTACGCGACATGGGCATCGAGGTCGATGCGCGCAGCAACATCGTCGCCGAGCACGAGCGCTACACGACCAACGTCAAGGGCGTGTTCGCGGCGGGCGATTGCCGCCGCGGCCAGAGCCTCGTGGTCTGGGCCATCAACGAAGGTCGTGGCGCGGCGCGCGAAGTCGACCGCTACCTGATGGGAACGACCTCGCTGCCCTGAAGCCGGGCCAGTGCCCGCTTCAGGCGCGGCTGGTCCGGCTGCTGTTTGATCGCGGCACGACACGCTGCGATCGCGGTCGCGCGCGTGGCCGGCGTCAGCGGCGGGCCACCACCGCCCGCGAACGTAACGACACGCTGCGGGTCAGCCGGGTCGCTGGCGCGCCAGTCGCAGTCGGTCACCACGGCGTCGAGTCGCTCGGCGACATCGTAGCGACGCCCGTCCAGCGTCACGACATGCCGCAGCACCCCGACGGACTGCTTGCGGCGCAGCTCGGCGCGGGCGCGCGCCTCGTCGGCATCCGCGAGCGCCGTGTCGCGATAGGTCGCGAGCGCGCGCAACGCGCCGGGCGCGGGCGGGCCACCATCCTTGGCGACCGTATCGATGCCGGCGAGCAGACGCAGCCGGCGGCCCGGCGCCGTCAGGCTCCAGTAGGCCTCGTAGGCGCGTGAGCCATCCGCCTTGTCGCCAGTCTGCAGCGCGCGGCGCGCATCGACCGGCGCGATGCGCGTGCGCACCGGCGCACCGAATTCGAGATCGGCGCGATCGAGCAGCACGCTGCCATCGGCTTCGAGCGCGCCAGACTGCGTGTTGCGCACTTCGACGCCGTCGCCCGCCTGCGCGAGGCCCAGGCTGTAGAACGCATTGTTCGCGCCGCCGGCGGGATAGAACGCGCTGTCCTCGATGAACACGCGGCCGGCGACGATGCTGACCCGGCTGAGCTGGCCGAAATCGCGCAGCTGCGGCGCGCCGTCGGCACCGTAGTAGTCGGCGGTCGCGCGCCACAGGCCTGTGCTGTCGCGCCAGAACGGATGTGGCTCGGGAGCCGATGCGGCGCTCGCGGCGAGCGCAGCGCCTCCGACAGCGATTCCGGCGAACGGCACCGCGGCGGCGGCGAGCAGCAGGGTGAAGCGGAGCGAATGTCGCATCACGCTACGCTGCACGGGGTTGCCCAAAAAGAAAAGGCCCCGCAATGCAGGGCCAGTTTGTCGTCGTCGTCCGGTCGATCGCCGTCAGCGCGCGGCAGCAGCCGCATTCAACTCACTTCAACGGGCGCCTATGTTTCGGTTGGAATGGTGGGTGTCGACCCGGTCTAACCAGACCCGCGCGTGCTCGCGCGTGAGGCCATTCCTGACGGTCACGACAAAGGGTGACCGCTTGCCCGTGCCCGCTTTCGATTGCCAGATTTTCTGTTGTGAACCCTCGAATCTCTGAAGCTGTGATGCGGAAACCCAACAACCCGCATCACCTGAACCGTGGACCCGGTGTCACATCATTGCAATCAACAAGTTGCGATGAGTGTCTTCGAGCCGACGCCGTCCATTATACGCAACGCGGGCGGGCGCGGGATGTCTTTGAACTGCGACAGCCGTCGCGTTTTCTACCTATCGACAGCCTCGGGTGAGTCGGTTTCGCCCCGCAGCCAGACGCGCATGCGGGCGCCGTTGCGGCCGGGCAGGTCCAGCGCCTCGACGCGCCCGCCATGGTGCTCGGCGATCAGCCGGACGATGTAGAGGCCAAGACCAAAATGCGGGCGGCGCGCATCGCCAGTGCGCGATTGCCACAACGACTCGAACAGCCGCTCGCGCCCGGTCGCCGGCAGCGGCGTGCCCTCGTTGTCGACGTCGAGCCGCAGCCAGTCGGACTCGCGACCGGCGCGCAGCACGATGGTGCTGCCGGCCGTGCTGAAGTCGACGGCGTTGTCGACCAGTTTGTCGAGCAGCTGCATCATCAGTTCCGGCGCGCCGGTCATCGACAGGTCGCCGGTGTCGAGCTCGCAGGCGAACGCGCGTTCCGGAAAAGCCGTCTGGTAGGCCGCTGCCGCGTCCTGCAGCAGCCCGCCGAGGTCGAAGCGCTGCGGCTCGGCCGTCGCGATCGCATCCTCGACGCGGCTGGCCGCGCCCATCGCCGTCAGGATCGCGGCCAGTCGATCGCTGCCCTCGCGCGCGCGGGCCAGGTATTCGCGCGCCGCGGGCGTCGCGACCTCCGTGTCGAGGTTGTCGAGCGAGGAGCGCACGATGGTCAGCGGCGTGCGCAGCTCGTGCGCTAGCTTGCCGGCCAGCGTGCGCAGGTAACTCGTGTACTCGTCGAGGCGCCCGAGTAGTCGCGCGAAACTGCGAGACACGTCGCCCAGTTCGTCCGGCGCCGCGGTGTCGGGGAAGTCGCTGGCGAGCAGTCGCAGCGCGGCCGACCGATGCGCCGCCGTCGATGCCTCGATCGCCTGCTCGGATGAATTCCGCAGCCGCCGCAGGCGCGCGGCCAGCCACAGGCCGAACAGCAGCATCGCGGCCATCGCCAGCGCCGACACCAGCAGCGTCAGGTTCAGCAGGCGCGTCAGGGAGCGGTCCCGCAGCACCAGCCAGCGATCGGCGGCCTGCGCGACCTGCACCATGCCGAGGATGCGCTGGTCGGTGTCGAACACGGGCGCGATCGCCGTGACGATCAGCCGTTCCTCGCCGCGACTGGCGAGCAGCGCGCTCGCGGACTGGCCCGCCGCGGCGGCGCGCGCCTGGACGCTGTCGACCCGGCCTGGCTCCGTGTCGGTGACGCGCTCCGCCAGCGCCGTGCGCTGCATGAAGCCGCGGTACAGCTGCGACAGCAGCGCGTTGCCGGCGGTCAGCTGGCTGGGGCCCGGCAGCGCGTTGACTTCGGCCAGCACGGTGCCGGTCGCCGACGCCGCCTGGATCCGGATGCCGCTCTGGCGGAAGCGCGCGAGCTCGTCGCGCAGTTCCGGCGCAGCCGCGAGCAGCCGGCCGCGCGGCGCCAGGGTGTTGGTGTACAGGCTGCCGATGCTGACGGCGTTCGCGCCGCGCCGGGCGCGGTCGTCGTGCAGCACGCCGAAGCGTTCGCCCAGCATCGACAGCGGCAGCTGCAGTTCGAGGCGCCAGCCCGGTGCGGTGCGCGTCCAGTGGCCGACGATGCGCTGCTCGTCGATCGCTTCCTGGCGACCGAGTTCGCGCGTCACGATGCGGCGGCCGCGCACCGCACCCGAACCCGCCGCCGCGATGAACACCCGCTGCAGCGCGCCGTCGCGATCGGTGAAACCGAGCCAGACGCGATCACCGAGCGCGTCCGGTTCCAGTGGCAGCGCGTCGGAACGGTCGAAGACCAGCGTCGCATCGTCGCTGCGCAGCTCGAGGTACAGCAGCCGCTCGTACGTGCCGGCACGCACCTCGAGCGTCGCGCCCCCCGCCGCGGCGTAGCGGCGCAGCAGCGGCGGGCTGCGCGGCCAATCGTTCGCTTGTCCGTCGAGCACGGGCGCGGCGCGCAGCGCCATCGCCTCGAGGTCGAGCGGGCCGGGCGGCGCGGCGCTGTCGGGTCCGGTGGCGTCGCGCGTCAGCAGGTCGCGACGGCCCTGCAGCGAAACCGCGATCGTCGTGGCGACGGCCTGCAGCGACAGGCGTTCCGCATCGCGCAGCGCGCTTTCCATCTCGCGCGCGTACTGGCAGCCGGCCCAGGGCAGCGCCAGCGTGGTCAAGCCGAGCAGCAGCAGGCGGGTGCGGATCCGCATGGGTGCCGTCAGCCCTCCAGCCAGCGATAACCCATGCCATAGGCCGTGTGGATCGCGTCGAACTGCGGATCGACGGCCACGAACTTGCGGCGGATGCGCTTGATGTGCGAGGTGATCGTGCTGTCGTCGAGCACGACGTTGGCGGCGTCCATCAGCTGCTGGCGGCTCTTCACGTGGCCGGGGTGGCGCGTGAGCGCGTGCACGATCCACAGCTCCGTCAGCGACAGGGGCACCGGCACGCCGCGCCATTCAGCACTAAGGCGTTCGACATCGAGCGTCAGCGCGCCGCGCTCGAACACGTGCTCGGCCTGCGCCGGGCGGCGCAGCGCATCGATGCGCCGGAACAGCGCGTGGATGCGCGCGACCAGATGCGGCAGCGACAGGTCCTTGGTCAGGAAATCATCGGCGCCCAGCCGCAGGCCCGACACCGCGTCCAGCTCTGAATCGCGCGCGGTCAGGAAGATGATCGGCAGTTCCGCCGAGCGCGCGCGCAGCTCGCGGCACAACTCGTAGCCGCCTTCCGGCTCATCTTCGAGCGACACGTCGATGACGACGAGGTCGGGCAGCCGCACGGCAAAGGCGGCGAGCGCCTGGGAGCGATTCGGATAACCGCGAACGAGGTAGCCCTCGCGCGCGAAGGCCGCGGCGTAGTTGTCGCGGATGGCGGTTTCGTCTTCGACGATGGCGATGTTGCGACGCATGGCGGCAGTGTACGGCGTCGCCGCGGCGCTGGAACGGCCCGGCGACCGCGCGCCACGATTCGCCATGATTGGGCCGCGGTCCGCCGCAGCGCTGCCCTCGGCGGGCCGCGGGCGGGCGTTGCAATGGCGCCCATGAACCCCGAACTTCCTGTGTCGTCTTCGCCAGCCTGGCGGCGCGAACTGCTCGCCGGCATCTGCCTGTTCGCCGCCTGGTCCGCGGAGGCGGCGCTGATCGCGCCACGCACCGCCGCTGGCGGTAACCCCGCCTCTGCGCCCTGCCCAGTGGCCCCAGGCTCAGTTGCCCCAGTGCGGGCCGACCGACAGCTCGACCAGCTCGTAGTGCGTCTGCATGTAACCGGCGACGCCGCCCTTCAGGAACAGGTATTCGCCGTCGGCGGTGCACCAGACGTCGTAGGGCGGGTGTTCCTGCGGCAGCTCGGGGTTCGTGACGAACTGGAAGTGCAGCGCATCGAAGCTGCCCGCGCCGACGGTCACCTTCTCGCGGCCGATGAACACGACGGTCATGCCGATCGAGTACAGCATCGGGCCGGTGGCGCCGCGATGATCCGGCGATGAAAGCAGGATCTGGTTGATGCGCTGGACCACGCCCGGCTTGCTCTGGTCGATCAGGCGCAGGTGCCACGCGTCGCAGGCGATCGCGTGGTTCTGGAACGTGACCAGCGGCGTGTCGACATCCATGGTCTGCGAGACGCGGCCTTCGAGCGACGTCCAGGCTTCGCATTCGGCGTACTTCGGATGGAAGCGGAACCAGCCCGAGCCCATGAACTTGCTGCCCACCGAGATGCGCACGAAGCAGTCGGTCGGCATCCAGTGCTTGTCGAGCGTGTAGGTGATGTCGCGCATCACCGAGGGCCGATCATCGATCTCGCAGTGCGCGGTGCAGGTGCGCGTGCCGTTGGCATGCACGTCGATGCGGAAGTACTCGCGGCCGCGTTCCTGGTTCAGGCGGTCGGGCTTCTTGCTCGTGTAGAGCACCTTGCCCATGACGCTGCGGTGGTCGCGCTGCAGGATGGGGAGGCCGCTGGCCGGTTTGGTGTCGCTCATGTCGGGGTCCCTCGGATCGTTGGCCGCCGCATGATAGCGGCTCGCCGCGCACGCACCGTGGTCACGCCCGCAAACAAAAAGGCCCCGCAGCGAACTGCGGGGCCTCGAGCGATCGGCGCTGCGCCAGTGCGGCGCAGCGAGCGAAGGGGATCAGGCCTTGGCGCGACGGCGGCGCGCGAGACCCGCGGCGGCGAGGCCGAGGCCCAGCAGCGCGAGCGTGCCCGGTTCCGGCACGGCGGCAGCGCGCGTCGTCGCGAGCAGGCCGACATAACCGACGTTACCCGAGTTCGAGCTGCTGCCATTCTGGTCGGAGACGCTGCCGCCGACGACCAGCCAGTAGCTGCCGCTGCCCAGCCCGTTGAAGCTGAAGCTGTTCAGCGTCGGGTCCGGTGCGCCGAACGAGCCGATCATGCCCGAGCCGTTCCACAGCGAGGTGCTGGTGAGGTCGATGCCCATGTTGGACGACCAGTCCCACTCGAAGGTCAGGCCGAGCGCATTCGACGGCGAGCTCAGCGAGAAGCTGTAGCAATCCGTGAAGTTGCCGGGGCGCGAAAAGCTGTTGCCGAACACGGCAATGTCGGGCGCCGTGACGTCGCCCAGTGATTGATCAGCGCAGCTGCTGATCGGGCCGGCGACGGCCTGCGGGGCGCCGAGGCTTCCCCAGGCGATGGCGGCGATGGCGGCAGCGCGAATCCAGACGGTCTTCATGTGCTTGATCTTCCTGCGAGGCGGTGCAGTCCGCCGTATGTGCAGGTCTGTGGAGCAAGCCTCGTGCCACTTAGCTATCATGGCCGAAAAGGTCATTTATTTCAGTGGCTTAGGAACTCGCCCGGCGACCGGGCGGCACGCCAGCGTGGCGCCATTGTAAACCGCGCCGACAGTCGACGGACTCAGAACGCGTTGATGCCCGTCAGCTCGCGCCCAACCGACAGCTGGTGGATGGTCTCAGTGCCTTCGTAGGTGATCACGCTCTCGAGGTTGAGCGCATGACGGATCGGCACGTACTCCGCGCTGATGCCCGAGCCGCCGAGCAGGTCGCGCGCGTCGCGCGCGATGTCGATGGCCGCGCGACAGTTGTGCCACTTCGCGAGCGACACCTGCGACGGCGACATCGCGCCGGCATCCTTCAGGCGCCCGAGCTGCAGCGACAACAACTGCGACGTCGTGATCTGCCGCGCCATCTCGGCGAGCCGGATCTGCACCGCCTGGTTCGCGGCCAGTGGCCGGTTGAACAGGATGCGGCTCTTCGAATACTCGAGCACTTCGGCGAGGCAGGCCTGGGCTGCGCCGATCACGCCCCAGGTGATGCCATAGCGCGCCTGGGTCAGGCACGACAGCGGGCCCTTGAGACCCACGGTGCTGCCCGGCAGCACGTGGCTCTCGGGCACGACGACATCCTCGAAGAACAGCGCGCCAGTGGCCGAGGCGCGCAGGCTGAATTTGTTTTCGATCTCCGGCGTCGCGAACCCGCGCATGCCGCGCTCGACGATGAAGCCGCGGATGCCTTCGTCGGTGCGCGCCCAGACCACCGCGAGATCGGCGATCGGCGCGTTCGTGATCCACATCTTCGAGCCGTTCAGCACCCAGTCGCTGCCGCGGCGCTTCGCGTGCGTCTTCATGTTGGCCGGATCGGAGCCGCCGTGCGGTTCGGTCAGGCCGAAGCAGCCGATCAGTTCGCCCTTGGCCATCCGCGGCAGAAACTGCTGCTTCTGCGCCTCGCTGCCATAGGCGTGGATCGGGTACATGCACAGCGAGCTCTGCACCGAGACGAAACTGCGCAGCCCCGAGTCGCCGCGCTCGAGTTCCTGGCAGATCAGGCCGTAGGCGATCGAGTTCATGCCGGCGCAGCCATAGCCGCTCAGCGACGAACCCAGCAGCCCGAGCTCGGCGAGGCCGCCGATCAGCTCGCGCGGGAAGGTGTGCTGTTCGAAGTGCTTGCGGATGATGGGCAGGACGTTGTCATCGACGAAGCGGCCGACGGAGTCCTGCACCATGCGTTCTTCATCGGAGAGCTGCCCGCGGACGTCGTAGAGATCGAGCGGGTTCAGATGCTGTGCCATAGCCCCAGTATACCGGAGCCCCCGGACGCTCCCGGGACGCTGCCCCGGGCAGGCTGCCGAGGGCGGCGGCCCTCAGCCGGCAAAGCCGTGCTGGGTCTCGAGGCTGGTGGCGAGATCGTCGAACAGGATCATGCGCGCCAGGGGCTCGGTCTTCAGTTCGGCGCCGGCGGCGCGATCGATGACGACGTTGACGACCGACGGGCCCGCGTACGCGAACGCGCGGTCGAGCGCGGCATCGAGCTGCGCCGGCTGCTCGACGAACTCGCCGTGGCAACCGAATCCGATGCCGACCAATTCGTAGCGCAGCAGGCCGAGTTCGGTGTTGACGCCGCGGCCGATCGCGCCGAGCTGGCCGTGCAGCTCGGTGCCCCAGGCGCCGTCGTTGCCGATCACGCAGACGAGCGGCAACCCCGCGAGCGCGGCGGCATGCAGTTCCGCCGGATGAAAGCCGAAGGAGCCGTCGCCGGTGGTCAGCAGCACGCGGCGTGGCTCGCTGCCGTCGAGGGCCGCGAGCTCGCGCGCCGCGGCGGCGGCGCCGACCGCGAGCGGCGTGCCGATGCCCATCGCGCCCATCGGGTAGTGATCGAGGAAGCCCGGCGCCTGCTGCACGCGCAGCGCGCCGTACATCCAGTTCTGCACGTCGGCGCCATCGCCGACCAGGATCGCATTCGCATCGAGGCGTCGCGCCAGCGCGCGGCCCAGCACCAGCGGATGCACCCACTCGCGCGGCGCACGTTCGACCGCATCGAGATAGCGCAGCCGCGCCTGCAGGCGCTCGAGCACCCAGGACGCGCGCCCGCGGCGCGGCGCCGGTTGGGTCGCGAGCGCGTCGCGCAACTGCGCGGCGGCGAGGCCGGCGTCGGCGGCGATCGGCACATCGATGCGGCGGTTGCGCGACAGCTCCTCGGCTTCGACATCGATCTGGATGAACTTCGCGTCGGGCGCGAAGCGCGGCGGCAACCCATAGCCGAGCCGCTGCTTGAGGCGCGCGCCGAGCACGCAGACCACGTCGGCATCGCGGGCCGCCGACTGCATCAGCGGCCAGCTGAACGAGCGCTGCCAGTCTTCCGGCACGACGCCGCGGCCGAGGCCGTTGCCGGCCACCGGCATGTCGAAGCGCTCGACGATCGCGCGCAGCGCATCGCCCGCTTCGCCCTGAGCGGCGCCGGCGCCGGTGATCAGCAGCGGTCGCTCGGCGCGCGCCAGCAGCTGCGCCGCGGTCGCGATGGCGGCCGGATCGGCCGCCGCGCGCGCCGCGAGTGGTGCCGGCAGTGCCGCCGCGCCGAAGTCGCGCAACGTTTCGCCGAGGAATTCCTGCGGGATCTGCAGCACGGCCGGTCCGCGCCGGCCGGCGAGCGCGCGCTTCGCGCCGGCATCGACGAACTCCGCGAGGCGCGCTGCCGCGGGCACGCTGCGCGCCCACTTCGTGATCGGCGCCACCAGCGGATGCTTGGCGTTGTCGTATTCGCTCTCGGCTTCGGTCCAGGAGTTCGGCAGTCGCGCGACCAGCACGAGCACCGGCGAGCAGGCGTGGAAGGCCGCGGCGATGCCGTTGATCGCGTTCGGCATCCCCTGGTCCGCGATGATCAGCGCGACGCCGAGCCGACCCGTGACGCGCGCGTAGCCGTCGGCGGCGCTGACGCAGCCCGACTCATGGCGACTGCTGATGATCTGGAAGCCATCCTGGTCGAGTGCATCGAGCAGGTGGGTGTGCGACGCTCCGGCGACAGCGAACACCGTGCGGATGCCATAGCGCGACAAGGCACGGCTGACTACCATGCCGCCGGTGATGCGGGCTGCGTTCATCGAGTGACCCCCTGCCTGCATCTTCGCACAACCGGTTTGCCATGCGTCTCAGCCATCATCCCGATTACGTCCTGCCGCTGCCCGAGCACCATCCGTTCCCGATGGCGAAGTACGCGCTCGTGCACCGCTATCTCGTCGAGCGCGGCATCGCGACGGCCGGCAACACGATGCAACCCGAGGAGGCGGCGCTCGCGGATCTCGCGCGCGTGCACACGCCCGTGTACCTCGCGGCGCTCGAGAACGGCCTGCTGTCGTCGCTCGAGCAGCGACGCATCGGCGTGCCGTGGAGTGCGCGCCTGTGGCGGCGATCGCGCCTGGCCGTGCAGGGCACGCTCGATGCCGCGCGCGCCGCGCTCGAGACGGGCATCGCCGGCAACCTTGCCGGCGGCACGCACCACGCCTTTGCCGGACACGGCGAAGGCTTCTGCGTGCTCAATGATGTCGCCGTCGCGATCCGCGCGCTGCAGGTCGAGCGGCGCATCGCGCGGGCGCTGGTCGTCGACCTCGACGTGCACCAGGGCAACGGCACGGCGGCGATCTTCGCCGGCGACGACGCCGTGCTGACGTTCTCGATGCATGGCGAGCGCAACTATCCGGCGCAGAAGATGCGCTCGAGCGTCGACGTCGCGCTGCCGGACGGCACGGACGACGCGCGTTATCTCGAGGCGCTCGAACAGCACCTGCCGGCGGTCATCGCCGCCGCGCGCGCCGACGTCGTGTTCTACCTGGCGGGCGTGGATGTCGTCGCGGGCGATCGATACGGCCGCTTCGCGCTGACCGAAGCCGGGCTCATCGAGCGCGAGCAGCGCGTGCTCGGCGCGACGCGCGCCGCGGGTCTACCGGTCGTGATCACGCTGGCGGGCGGCTACGCCGCGACGCCCGAGCGCACGGCCGAACTGCACCTGCGCGTGTTCGAAGTCGCGGCGTCAGCGCTGGGCGGCCGCGCCGCGTGAATACCGTATGCCCGCGGCGCGGTACACGAACGCCAGCAGCCACAACGGACCGATCAGCAGGAACTGCAGGTCCTTGAAGAACGACGGTCGCCGTCCCTCGATCGCGTGACCGATGAACTGCCCGATCCACGCGATCACGAAGATCACGACACAGCTCAGCCACAGCGGCCATGGCAGCGTGGCCAGCGCCGCGATGCCGGCGAAGGCCAGCACCAGCAGCGGCAGCAGGCCGAGCGCGAGTGCGGGCGACAGGCGGAAGTAGTAGAGCACGGCGAGTGCCGCGGCGAGCACGCCCAGGTTCAGCGATGGCCAGCGTGCCGTGACGAGCGGCAGCGGCACGAGCGTCAGCAGGCCGAGCACGGTCAGCACGATCGGCGGCACGCAGATCCAGTGCAGCGCCTTGTTGGTGGGATGGCGGTGGCTGTCGCCGTACTCGTCGAGCCACTGGTCGACACTGCGCATCGTGTACCCTTCCGCGCATGAACGTGGCTGCCGACGCTACGCGGGCCTCGCGGGTCCCGCAAGCATGAACGGCGCGACCTGGACGCAGCGGCTGATGGCGCGGCTGGTCGAGCGGCGCTGGCTGTCGGACGCGCGCATGCTCGAGTGGTATCCGCCGTTCCTGTGGATGCGGATCCGCGTGCTCGAACTGGCGCCGGCCTGGCGCCGCGTGCGCATCCGCCTGCCGCTCAACACGATCTCGCGCAATCCAGGCGGGGTGATGTTCGGCGGCTTCCAGGCCGCGCTGGCCGATCCGATCGCGGCGCTGGCGTGCGCGCGCGTGTTTCCGGGCTATTCGGTCTGGACGCGCGGCATGACGGTCGAGTTCGAGCACGGCGGCACGACGGATCTCGAACTGCGGTTCGAGTTCGCGCCGGCGCAGGAGGCGCAGATCCGCGCGGAACTCGAGCGTGACGGGCGCAGCACGCCGACGTTCGAGTATGGCTTCTACCTCGCGGATGGCTCGCGCTGCACGCGGGTCCACAACACGGTGGCGATCCGGCCGCGCGGTTACCGGCGCGCGACCAGTCCACCGGCGGCGGACGACGGCATCGGCTGAGAGGTGCGGCGCGGCCGGACAGCCGCAGCTGCCCGGCGTCGGTTCAGGCCGCCATAAGGCCGCGCAGCTTGCGGATCGCGTTCGCTTCGAGCTGGCGGATCCGCTCGGCCGACACGCCGTACTCGGCGGCGAGTTCGTGCAGCGTGGGCTTCGCGTCTTCCTGCATCCAGCGGCGCCGCAGGATGTCGCGGCTGCGCGGATCGAGCTGTTCGACGGCAGCGCCAAGGCGTTGCGTCGTGCTGCGTTCCCACTCGTCGTTCTCGACGACGTCGGCGGGGTTCGCATCCGGCGCGGGCAGGTAGGCCGCCGGCGAGTAGGTCTCGTCTTCGTCCGACTCGGGTGTCGGGTCGAACGACATATCGCGCGCGGCGAGGCGCTGCTCCATCTCGGCGACTTCGCGCGGCTCCACGCCGAGGTCGGCGGCGACGGCGCGGGTCTCTTCCGGCGACAGCCAAGCGAGGTTCTTCTTGAGCTTGCGCAGGTTGAAGAACAGCTTGCGTTGCGCCTTGGTGGTGGCGACCTTGACCAGCCGCCAGTTGCGCAGCACGTACTCGTGGATCTCGGCGCGGATCCAGTGCACCGCGAACGACACGAGGCGCACGCCGACCGCCGGGTCGAAGCGCTTGACCGCCTTCATCAGGCCGACGTTGCCTTCCTGCACGAGGTCGGGCAGCGGCAGGCCATAGCCGCTGTAGCCACGCGCGACATGCACGACGAAGCGCAGGTGCGACATGACGAGCTGGCGCGCCGCGTCGACGTCGCCATCACGATGCAGGCGGTCCGTCAGCGCGCGCTCTTCGTCGCGCGACAGCACCGGGATGCGGGACACCCGGTCGAGGTACGCATCGAAGCTGCCGATCGGGCCGGTCAGGGCCAGGTCGGTCGGTCGTGCTACCAAGGCTTGGGTCGTCATCGTGTGGGTCCTCCTGAGGTGAACCTGCGAGCGCGATTCTAGCACTCGTGGACTTAGAGTGCTAAAAGCGGATCACAGTTCCGCCAGGAGACAAGATATTGAATTATATGGATATTTATCAGGCGCGCGGCTGGATGCGGGACAGGTGCCGGGCTGTCGAGCCCCAGGCGGCGAGCCAGCCGAGCAGCGCGCCACCGCCCAGCAGCTGCAGCACTTCCTGCGCGCCCGGCGTGCGCAGCGCGAAGCCGCTGCCGTACAGCCGCGCCAATTCCTCGACCGGCCCGGACAGGAAGGCGAGCGCTGCGGCCAGCAGCAGCCAGGCCAGCAGCGCGCCGGCGAGACCATACAGCGCGCCGGTGTAGAGGAACGGCCGGCGCACGAAGGCGTTGGAACCGCCGACGAGTTTCGTGACCTCGATCTCCGGGCGCCGCTGCTGGATTTCGAGCCGGATGGTGTTGCCGATCACGGCGACCACGCCGAGGCCCAGCACGATGCTCGCGACCGTCAGCAGTCGCCGCAGCACTTCGAGAATCGCGGCGAAGCGCTGCACCCATTCGGTGTCGACCTGCACGATCTCGACTTCCGGCCACGCGGCGAAATAGCGCTTCAGCTGTTCGATCTGCGCCGGCGCGCTCGCATCCGGCGCGGGCCGCACGTTCAGCACATGCGGCAGCGGATTGCTCTCGAGCGCTTCGAGCGCCTCGCCAAAGCCGGAGTACTCGCGGAACTCCTCGAGCGCCTGCTCGGCCGGCAGCAGCGTGACCGCTGCGACGCCTGCGCGCTTGCCGGCGTTGCGGCGCAGCTGTTCGGCGCGCTCGAGGCTGACGTCTGATTTGAAATAGACCGTGAGATCGACGGCGTTGGCCAGATCGCCGGTGGCGGCGCGCGTGTTGTCGACCAGCAGCCGCAGCGACAGCGGCAGCGCCAGCGCGAGGCCGACGACCATCACGGTCAGCAGCGTCGCGACCGGCGCGCGCGACAGGCGGCCCACCGAGCCGAGCAGCGCCTGCGCATGGCGCGCGCCCCAGGTCCCTAGCGCCGCCATCAGCCGCCTCCCGGCAGCGTCGGCACGCTGATCGCATTGCTGGACGCGACGCGGCCGCCGTCGAGCACGATCTCGCGCTGGCCGAACTCGCGGACGAGCTGCATGTCGTGGGTCGCCACGACGATCGTGACACCGACTTCCTGGAAGCGCTTGAACAGCCGCATCACTTCGAGCGCGAGGCTGTGGTCGAGATTGCCGGTCGGTTCGTCGGCGATCAGCAGCGGTGGCTTGGCGATCACGGCGCGCGCGATCCCGACGCGCTGCTGCTCGCCGACCGACAGTTCCGACGGCAGCACGCGCTCCTTGTCCAGCAGGCCGACCTGGTCGAGCGCCGCGCGCACGCGACGGTCGATCTCCTTGAGCGGCGTGCCGGCGACGATCAGCGGCAGCGCGACGTTGTCGTGGACCGGGCGGTCCACCAGCAGCTTGTGATCCTGGAACACGACGCCGATCTGTCGCCGGAACGCGGGGATGCGGCGCTCGGGCATCGCGCCGGTGTTCTGGCCGTTGACGGTGACGACGCCGCGGCTCGGCCGCTCGAGCAGCGCGATCAGCTTCAGTACCGAGCTCTTGCCGGCGCCGGAGCGGCCGGTCAGGAACACGAACTCGCCGGCTTCGATGCGCAGCGACACTTCGCTGAGCGCCTCGCGACCGTTCGGGTAACGCTTGCTGACGTGCTCGAAACTGATCATCCGCGTGCAGTATCGCCGCTGCCGGTGCCTTCGACCAGCGCCTGCGCGAAGGCGCGCGCGTCGAACTCGCCGAAGTCCTCGGCGCCTTCGCCGATGCCGATGTAGCGGATCGGCAGGCGCAGCTTCTTCGCGATCGCGAGCACGATGCCACCGCGCGCCGTGCCGTCGAGCTTGGTCAGCACGAGTCCCGTGACGCCGATCGCCTCGTGGAACTGCAGCGCCTGCGCCAGCGCGTTCTGGCCCTGGTTCGCGTCGAGTACGAGCAGCACCTCATGCGGCGCACTTTCATCGACCCGCGCGATGACGCGGCGAACCTTGCGCAGCTCGTCCATCAGGTGCGACTGGCTATGCAGCCGGCCGGCGGTGTCGGCGAGCAGCACATCGCAGCCGCGCGACTTCGCCGCCTGCATCGCGTCGAACGCGACCGACGCCGGATCGGAGCCGGACTGTTGCGCGACCAGGTCGGCGCCGCTGCGCTCGGCCCAGACGGTCAGCTGCTCGATCGCCGCCGCGCGGAAGGTGTCGCCGGCCGCGAGCATGACCTTGCGGCCCTCGCCGGCCAGGCGCTTGGCAAGCTTGCCGATCGACGTCGTCTTGCCCGAGCCGTTGACGCCGACGACCAGCACGACGAAGGGCTTGCGCGCCGCGTCGATGACCAGCGGTTGCTGGCAGGGCGCGAGCAGTTCGGCGATCGCATCGCGCAGCGCGTTGATGAGCGCCTCGACATCGCCGAGCTCGTTGCGTGCCACGCGGCGGCGCAACTGCTCGAGCAGGTCGTTCGTCGCCTCGACCCCGACGTCGGCGCCCAGCAGCCGCGCCTCGAGCTCCTCGAGGATCGCCTCGTCGATCTTGCGGCCGCGGAACAGGTTGGCGAGGTCATACGACAGCCACGAGCCCGGCTTGTTGACCTTGGCCCGCAGCCGCGTGAGGAAACCCTGCTTCTGTTCGTTGCCTGCCATCGATCGCCGATCCTGTGTCGCGGCGCGCCGCGAACCGCTGCATCCAAAAGACAAGGGCGGCCGCAGCCGCCCCTGTCGATGTGCATGATAACGCAGCGCGTCAGGGTGCGATCACGGCGGGATTGCCGATCGTCAGCGCGGTGCCATTGTTGCTGATGAACTCGGCGATCTGGCTCTGCATCTCGAAGGTCATGGCCGGCGCGGGGCGCGGATCGAGGTAGCCGTTGTGGATGCCCTGGTTGAAGCGCACCTGCACGCCGGGCGCCGTGACGGCGGCGGTGCCCGCGGCACTGCGTACCGGCAGGTTCAGCAGCTGCGTCAGCACCTGGGTACGGCTGTTCGGCACGGTGGGATCCGGGCCCCAGATGCCGCCCGCCGGATTCGGCGCGCCGCCGACGACGTAGCCGACGTAGATCGGCCGCCCTCCGGCGTTGACGGTGCCGGTGTAGTTGATGCCGTCCGCGGAGTCCACCGCGGTCTGCGCGTCCCGGAACCAGTTGTTGTACAGCGTGGTGCCCGGCACCAGCGCGCCGCCGCTCGCGGCCGCGAGGCCCGCGTTGATGCGCGGCCCGTAGAAGTCCGACTGCCGCAGCGTTTCGGTCAGGCCGACCGCGCCCATCGGCAGCCCCGACGCGCGCGGGATCGACGTGACGCCTAGCACCGTCGTCGAGACGATCGCGCCGAGCGAATAGCCGACCACGTGAATGCGGTTGGGATCGAAATCGGGCGTGCCGTTGCCGTTGAAGTCGATGTTCGGAATCGCCTTCAGCGTGGTGACGATGTCCGACACCGCCTGGCGCGTGTTGTCGCGGCTGACCAGCAGGTTGGCGAGGTTGATGAAGTGCGTGCCGGTCTCGTCGATGACGCCATCGGGGCCGGCGGCGCCCGTCGTGTTGCTGACAAGGTCGAGGTCGAAGATGCGCTCGCGGCCCGCCTGGCGCAGCGCGGCGAAGGCGTCGGTCGGCGTGATGCCGTGCAGCGGCAGGTCGATCGCGATGACGGCGATTCCGCGCGCGGCGAAGCTGTCGGCGACCAGCAGCGCGTCGGCGCGCGTTCGGGGCGTGCCGTGCTGGAACAGCACGATCGGCCAGCCGTTCGGCCCCGGGCCACCGACCGCAGGCACGGTCAGCAGCAGCGGGATGTCGAGCGTCGCGACGCGCGCCGGCACCGGGTTGAAGCGCGTCAGCAGCCGGCTGGTCTGGTCGAGGCTGGGCACGGCGGGCGGGCCGGCCGCGACCCAGTAGTTGTTGAGCGGCGCGGTCGGCGCGGTCGGGCTCGGCGGCGTCAGGAAATAGGGCACGCGGATCGTGCCGGCGTAGAGGCGCGCGAGGCCGGGTGAGCCCGGCAGCACCTGCGCGGTCGTCAGGCCCGTGTTCTGCAGCACGACGGTGCCATCGGTGCCGGACAGCGGCGCTGCCGCCAGCACTGCGAGCGTGTCGTTGATGGCCTGGGTCGAGAAGCTGAACGACAGCACGACATTGGCGAGGTTGAGGCCCGCGGCGCGCGCGACCAGGAAATGGGTGCTGGTCAGCTGGCACAGCGAGCGCAGCGTGGCATTGGTCAGCGGCGTGCACGCGGCGGGCGCGGGCGGCGCGGTTGGCGGCCGCGCGCTGAACTCGCTGATGATCTGGTTGCGGATCGTCGCGAAGTCGGTGTCGGCGCTCGCGGCGGCGCCGGCGCTGCTGGTGATGCCGTTGGTCAGCAGCACGAGATAGCTGGCTTTCGCCGCGAGCGGACGCAGCGGGTTGATGTTCAGCACCGTGCCGTTCGCGCCCGCTTCGGCCGCGAGCGACACCGAGTAGTCGGTGCCGGGCGCGAGCGGTCGCACCAGGCCCGTGACGCCCTTGGTCGCGGTATCGGTGGTGACCTGCAGCACGACCAGGTTCGCGGCGGTCACCGAGGCGAGATTGACCGCGCCTTCGAAACGGACCGTCAGGTGTGTCGTGGTCGAGAAGCCGTCCAGTGCGTTCTGCACCGGTTCGCTCGCCGTGCGACCGGTCTGCACGAACGTGACCGGATTGAACGGCGAGGCCGGCAGGTTCAGCGTGCCATCCGTGCTGCCGGCAAAGTAGGCGTCGTACGGATACGGGAACACGCCGAAGGCCGGCTGGAACAGCGGCCGGAAGCCCGTGTTCACCGGCGTCGCGCCGCCGCCCGGGTTCAGGTTGCCGCTGGTCGGGTCGGTGGCGTTCAGGTCGCGATCGCCGTCGTCATCGGACACGCTGCTCGCGCACCCGCCGAGCGTGATGGCGGCGGCCGCGAACAACGCGGCGAGGTGCTGCCTCTTCATGACCTTTCCCCCTCTCGAAAGGCGCTGGCCGGAGGCGTGGATGCGTCCGCGCAGCGACGGGCTAGGGTACGCTCGCGGCGAGAACGGAGGCAAGCGATGCGGGGGCGGGATTCAGGCAGTCAGCAACTGCGCGTCATCGGCGGCGCGTGGCGTGGTCGGCGCTGGCGCTTCCCGCTGAATCCGGCGCTCCGCCCGACGCCCGACCGCGTCCGCGAAACCCTGTTCAACTGGCTGTCGCAGCGCGTCGCGGGCGCGCGCTGCCTCGACCTGTTCGCCGGCAGCGGCGCCTTGGGCCTGGAGGCGCTGTCGCGCGGCGCAGCGCACGTCGTGTTCGTCGATGCCGACGCGGCGAGCGTCGCCGCGTTGCGCGCCTTGCTCGCGAGCTGGCCGGCACCGGAATTCGGCGCGACGCAACCCGATCCGGCGCGCGCCGAGGTGGTGCAGGCCGATGCGCTGCGCTGGATCGCGCAGCGACGCGCGCCGCAGCGCGCGCCGTTCGACCTGGTGTTCCTCGATCCGCCGTTCGCGTCCGCGCTGCTGGCGGGTTGCCTCGCCGCGCTCGATGCGGGCGACTGGCTCGCGCCGGATGCTCGGCTGTATGTCGAATGCGCCGCGCGGACCGGGCCGCCCGAGCTTCCGCCGGGCTGGACATGGTCGCGTTCGAGGGTCGCAGGCGAGGTCGGGTATCATCTGGCGCAACGCGACGCGAGGGGCGGCGCAACGGAAGGCGAATGAAGCGCAACGCAATCTACCCGGGCACCTTCGATCCGATGACCAACGGCCATCACGATCTCATCCGGCGCGCCGGCACGATTTTCAACCGCGTCGTCGTCGCCGTGGCGGCCAATCCGAACAAGGCGCCGATGTTCTCGGTCGAGAAGCGCGTCGAGATGGCGCGCGCGATCGTCGCCGACCTGCCGAACGTCGAGGTCATGGGGTTCTCGGGCCTGACCGTCGATTTCGCGCGCGATAACGATCTGTCGGTGATCGTGCGCGGCCTGCGCGCGGTGTCGGATTTCGAGTTCGAGTTCCAGCTCGCCAACATGACGCGGCATCTGTCCAAGGACATCGAAACCGTGTTCATGACGCCGCAGGAGCAGTACACGTTCATCTCCTCGACGCTGGTGCGCGAGATCGCCGTGCTCGGGGGCGATGTCAGCAAGTTCGTGCATCCGGTCGTCGCCGCGGAACTGCGCGGCCAGCGCCGCAAATGAGGCCCCGCAAGTAAGGGCAGCGCCGCAACCGAGGGTGGCACTGCGGCGCCCGCGCGGCTGCGGCTGACGATTACCGGCGCGCGCGACGCGCCCGGGGCAGGCGCGGCGCCGGCCGCAGCGGCGCGGGCAGCTGGCTGGCGCGGGCGAGGTCCACCGCGCGCCACAGATACCAGGCCGCAATGCTGCGCCACGGCGCCCAGCGGGCGCCCCACTGCGCCAGCGCCCGCGGCGCGGGCTTCAGGCGCAGGCCATAGGCGAGGCGCACGCCTTCGCGGACGCCGAAGTCATCGACGGGCAGGATGTCGGCGCGACCGAGCTGGAACATCAGCATCATCTCGACCGTCCAGCGACCGACGCCGCGGATCACCGTCAGCCGCGCGATGATGGCGTCGTCGTCGAGTGCGTCGAGCGTCGCGGTGTCCGGCACGACGCCGCTGACCGCATGCCGCGCCAGATCCTGCAGCGCGGCGGCCTTGCTCGCCGAGAAGCCGCAGCCGCGCAGCGCTTCGAGCGGCGTTTCGAGCACGCGCTCGGGCGCCGGGAAGCGCGCGGCGTCGCCGTACAGGGCGACGAAGCGGCGCAGGATCGTTTCGGCCGCTGCGCCATGCAGCTGCTGGTGGGCGATCGCGCGCGCCAGGTGTTCCCAGGGCGTGCGATCGCGTTCGGGCACGAGGCGGCAGGGGCCGGCCGCTTCGATCAGGCGCGCCAGCACCGGGTCGGCGGCGGCGAGCGCGGCGCTCGCCCGACGCGTGACGCGTCGCGCGTCGCTGCGCGGGCCGTGCTTCAGCGCTGGCATGTTGGACACCAGTAGGTGCTGCGCTGGCCCTGCACCGCGTGCCGCAACGGTTCGCCGCAGGCGCGGCAGGGTTCGCCGCCACGCTCGTAGACGAACAGTTGCTGGCGGAAGTAGCCGGGGTTGCCATCGGCGCCGACGTAGTCGCGCAAGGTCGTGCCGCCGACGTCGATCGCCAGCGCGAGCACCGCGCGTACTGCGTCCACGAGCCGCGCGACCTCGTCGCGCTTGAGGCCGCGCGCCTGGCGCCGCGGCCGGACGCCGGCGCGGAACAGCGCCTCGCTGGCGTAGATGTTGCCGACGCCGACGACGAGCTGCGCGTTCATCAGCAGCTGCTTGATGGCGACGCGTCGCCGGCGCGTGACCTGCCACAGGTAATCGGCCGTGAAGTCCGGTCCGAGCGGCTCGGGCGCGAGGTGCCGCAGCAGCGGATGGTCTTCGGGATCGTCGCGCGTCCAGTGCAGGCTGCCGAAGCGGCGCGGGTCGTTGAAGCGCAGCGCCTGGCCGCTGTCGAGCACCAGGTCGAGGTGATCGTGCAGCCGGCGCGGCGTCGTCGCGGGCAGCACGCGCAGGCTGCCGGACATGCCGAGGTGCAGGATCAGGGTCAGCGCGCCGTCGAGGCGCAGCAGCAGGTACTTCGCGCGCCGTTCGACGCCGAGCACCGCGCGGCCGGCGACCAGATCGGGCAGTTGGGGATCGACTGGCCAGCGCAGGCGGCGCTCGTGCAGCGCGAGGGCCAGCACGCGGCGCCCCGCGACGTGCGGCGCTATGCCGCGGCGGGTCGTTTCGACTTCGGGAAGCTCGGGCAGCGGACGCCGCGCCTTACTTGATCTTCGATTCCTTGTACGCCACGTGCTTGCGCGCCACGGGGTCGTACTTCTTCACTTCCATTTTCTCGGGGTGCAGGCGCTTGTTCTTCGTCGTGACGTAGAAGTGCCCGGTGTTGGCCGAGGACAGGAGTTTGATCTTGTCGCGCATGGTTCAGCCCTGATGCGATGCAGTGCGGAGGCTCAGATCTTGCGGCCGGAAGCGCGCAGTTCGGCAACGACGGCATCGATGCCGTTCTTGTCGACAGTGCGCAACGCGTTGGCCGACAGCCGCAGCGAGATCCAGCGCTTCTCGGTTTCCAGCCAGAAACGCTGCGTGTGCAGGTTCGGCAGGAAGCGGCGGCGCTTCTTGTTGTTGGCGTGCGAGACGCGATTGCCGACGGCAGGGCGCTTGCCTGTGAGTTCGCAGACGCGGGACATCGTAATTCCCTTGAAAATCAGTTACTTGGAACGTTGGCTGCCCGCAGGGGGCGCGCCAAAGGGCGGCCTTTATACCAGCCGCCGCGGCGGGCGGCAACTCCCGGCGGTGGAACTGCGGCCTTCAGAGCAGGCCGCGCTCGGCCAGCGACAGGCAGGAGCCCGCCCCCACTATGACGTGATCGAGCACCCGGATGTCGACCAGCGCTAGGGCCTCGCGCAGGCGCAGCGTGATCAGTTCGTCGGCCTGGCTCGGCTCGGCGACGCCGGAAGGGTGGTTGTGGGCCAGGATCACGGCCGCGGCGTGCTGGGCCAGCGCCTCGCGGACAACCTCCCGCGGGTGGACGCTGGCGCCATCGAGGGTGCCGCGGAACAGCTCCTGGCAGGCGATCAGGCGGTGCCGGGTGTCGAGGAACAGGCAGCAGAACACCTCGTAGGGGCGGTCGCGCAGCTGTGCGACTAGGAAGCGCTGTGTTGCCGCGGGTGACTCGAGCGCCGCCATGCTGCGCAGCGGCTCGGCGTAGTGGCGGCGGGCTAGCTCGAGGCAGGCGGCGAGCTGGGCGCGCCGCGCGACGCCCAGGCCACTGACGGCGGGGCTACGCCCCGCTGCCGCGGGCGCCAGCATCAGGCCGCGCAGCGAGCCGAAGTGGGCCAGCAGCGCGCGCGCGAATTCGAGGGCATCGCGACCGGCCGCCCCCGTGCCGAACAGGGCGGCCAGCAGCTCGGCATCGGTCAGGGCGGTGGGGCCCTCGCGCAGCAGGCGCTCGCGCGGGCGTTCGGTGGCGGGCCAGTCGCGGATCGGCAGGCGTGTCGGCGTCATGACGGCATGCTGCGCCGGCCGCGCGCGGAAGCCGAGTCGCGAATCTTGCGGCAGCACACGAAAACTCGGCGCGCGTTTGCGCGCCCGTCGCGGCGGCCACCATAATCCCGGCCATGGAGCTTTCCGCCAGCAATGCGGCCTTCGCCGGCCGGCGCATCATCGTCGGCGTCGGCGCCGGCATCGCCGCCTACAAGACGCCCGATCTCGTGCGCCGGTTGCGTGACGCCGGTGCCGAGGTGCGGGTCGTCATGACCGCGGGCGCCGCGCAGTTCGTCACGCCGCTGACCTTCCAGGCCGTCTCCGGCCAGCCGGTGCGCGACGACCTCTGGGATCGCGACGCCGAAGCCGCCATGGGCCACATCGAGCTTGCCCGCTGGGCCGAGCTGATCCTGATCGCGCCCGCGACCGCCGACCTGCTCGCGCGGCTCGCGGCCGGCATGGCCAACGACCTGCTGACCACGCTGTGCCTCGCGACCGAGGCGCCGGTGGCAGTGGCCCCGGCGATGAACCGCGTCATGTGGGACCACGCCGCGACGCGCGCCAACGTCGCGACGCTGCGCAGCCGCGGCGTCACGCTGCTCGGCCCGGGCGCGGGCGCGCAGGCCTGCGGCGAAACCGGCGCCGGCCGCATGCTCGAACCGCTCGAACTCGTCGCCGGTGTGGCGCCGCTGCTCGCGCCACCGGTGCCGCAGTCGCTGGCCGGCCTGCGCGTGCTGCTGACCGCGGGGCCCACCCGCGAGCGCATCGATCCGGTGCGGTTCATCAGCAACCGCAGCAGCGGCAAGATGGGCTTCGCGATCGCGGCCGCGGCGCGTGCCGCCGGCGCGACCGTCACCGTCGTCGCGGGTCCGGTGCACCTGCCGACGCCCACGGGCGTGCGGCGCGTCGATGTCGAATCCGCCGCCGACATGCTGGTCGCCGTGCAGCGCGAGGTGGCCGACGCCGACATCTTCATCTCGACGGCCGCCGTCGCCGACTACCGGCCAGCAGCGCCGGCGGCGCAGAAGATCAAGAAGACCGCGAGCTCGCTCGACATCGAAGTCGAGCGCACCGTCGATATCCTGGCAACGGTCGCCGCTGCCGCCTCGCGGCCGTTCGTGGTCGGCTTCGCCGCGGAGACCGAGAACGTCGAGCAGCACGCGCGCGGCAAGCTGCTGCGCAAGAACCTCGACATGATCGCGGCCAACGAGGTCGGCGATGACAAGGTCTTCGAGAAGGACGACAACGCGCTGATGGTGCTGTGGGGTGGCGGTCGCCAGGATCTCGGCCCCGGCAGCAAGACCGAGCTCGCGCGCGAGCTCGTCGCGATGATCGCCGCGCGCTACCGCGCGGCTGGCGCGACCCGCGCGAGCGCCTGATGGGCACGGTGCCAGCCGCACGTCCGCCGCTGCGGGTGCGCATCCTCGATGCGCGGCTCGGAACCGACTGGCCACTGCCGGCCTACGCAACCGCAGGCTCCGCCGGGCTCGATCTGCGCGCCTGCGTCGCCGCGCCGCTCGTGCTCGAGCCCGGTCGCGCCGAGCTGGTTCCGACCGGCCTGTCGATCTGGGTCGAGGATCCGGGGCTCGCGGCGATGATCCTGCCGCGCTCCGGGCTCGGCCATAAACACGGCCTCGTGCTCGGCAACCTCGTCGGCCTGATCGACTCCGATTACCAGGGGCCGCTGATGGTGTCGGTGTGGAACCGCGGCAGCGCGGCTTACACGATCCAGCCGGGCGAGCGCATCGCGCAGCTGATCATCGTGCCGGTCGTGCAGGTGGAACTCGAAGTCGTCGATGAGTTCGCGGCGTCGCAGCGCGGCGCCGGGGGCTTCGGCAGTTCCGGGACACGCTGAGCGGGCCCGGCTCCGCGCGAGACGGCCGCGTCAGTTCTTCGCGGTCGCGATGCCGCCGCGCAACTGGCGGAAGCGATCGATATCCGCCTGGAACTGGGCGCGCAGCGAGTCTTCCTCGGTGCGTCGAGATTGCAGCAGGTTGCGCTGCGTGCGCGCCTCGTTCAGCGTTCGCACAAGGCTGTCGGCCAGCCGATCCGGCAGCGGCTTGGCATCCGGGCTTTCGTTGTAGGGCCGATAGGCCTGCGCCTGCAGCTGCAGCGCGTCGAGCCGATCCTGCAACGTGGCCAGATATGACTCGGTCGATTCGCGCTGCTCGCCCAGTTGCGCCAGCCGCGTGTCGCGCACCTGTTCGATGTCGCGCGTCGACGTGTAGGTGGCGAGCAGGAAGCGGTCGTGCTGCGCGCGGCGGGCATCGCTGTCGGCGCGCTTTTCATCCTCGACCTGTTGCGCGGCGGTGCGCTGCGCGTCGATGCGCCGCAGTTCGACGCCCTGGCTGTTCAGCACCCGCAATTCTTTCTTGGCGTACTCCGGCGGAACGCGGTCGCCGTACTGGCGGTTGCCGTTCTCGTCGACCCAGGAGTAGGTCAGCGTCTCGCTGCCCTGAGAGCGCTTCTGCTTGCGTGGCTTGTCGGATGCGAACGCCGGCCCGACAGCGAGCGCCGCAAGCAACGTCACGATGAGGAGCCGGCTAGCCATGAGCCCGATTGTGCACCCGTTCGGGGATTAAGGAAATTCACCCCATTCCGTATGTTTGCCGATACTGTCGCAGCGCGGCGAGCTCGTCGTCCGAGATGCGCAGCGGGTCACCTGCAGCGCCGCTGACCGCTTCGATCAGCTCGGCGAGTGTGAGGATGCTCACACATTGCAGCCCGAACTCGGCCGCGACCTCCTGGACCGCCGAGCGGGGCCCCAGGCCGCGCTCCTGGCGGTCGAGGGCCAGCAGCACGCCGGCTGGCGTCGCGCCTGCGGCCCGCAGCAGGTCGACCGATTCGCGGATGGCCGTCCCCGCCGTGATGACGTCGTCGACGATGACCACGCGACCGGCGAGCGGCGTGCCGACCACCTGGCCGCCTTCGCCATGCGTCTTGGCTTCCTTGCGATTGAAGGCCCAGGGCAGGTTGCGGCCGTGCTGCGTCGACAGCGCGATCGCGGTCGCCGTGACCAGCGGGATGCCCTTGTAGGCTGGCCCGAACAGCATGTCGCAGGGCAGGCCCGCGCGTTGCAGCGCCGCGGCATAGCATTGGCCGAGCACTGCGATCGACTCGCCGTCGTTGAACAGGCCGGCGTTGAAGAAGTACGGGCTTTCGCGGCCGGATTTCAGCGTGAAGCGCCCGAAGCGCAGCGCGCGACGCGCGAGCGCGAGCTCGATGAAGCTGCGTTGATACTGTTCCATGCCGCTATGATAACGCGGTGCGCGTCGTCACCCTGAATCTCAACGGTATCCGTTCTGCCGCGAGCAAGGGTGCGTTCGCCTGGCTGCGCACGCTCGACGCGGATGTCATCTGCCTGCAGGAAACCAAGGCGCAGGTGCACCAGCACGATGGCCACGACGTCGTCCTCGACGGCTACCACAGCTTTTTCCACGACGCGGTGCGGCCGGGCTACTCGGGCGTGGCGCTGTACTCGAAGCGCAAGCCGGATGCGGTCGTGCGCGGCTTCGGCGTCGACGAATTCGACAACGAGGGTCGTTATCTCGAGGCGCGCTTCGGCGACCTCGCGGTCGTGTCGCTGTACCTGCCGTCGGGTTCATCCGGACCCGAGCGCCAGGCGTCGAAGTTCCGCTTCCTGGAATCCTTCATGCCGTGGCTGCGCGGCCTGAAGCGCCGCAAGCGCGAACACATCCTGTGCGGCGACTGGAATATCGCGCACAAGCCCATCGACCTCAGGAACTGGAAGTCGAACCAGAAGAACTCGGGCTTCCTGCCCGAGGAGCGCGCCTGGCTCGATGAGCTGTTCGACGACGTCGGCTTCGTCGATGCGTTCCGCGAGGTCAACACCGAGCCCGACCAGTACACCTGGTGGTCCAACCGAGGCCAGGCCTGGGCGAAGAACGTCGGCTGGCGCATCGATTACCAGATCGCCTCGCCGCGGCTGCGCGGCGCGGCGCGTGCGGCCGACATCTACAAGCGCGAGCGCTTCTCCGACCATGCGCCGCTCGTGATGGACTACGACCTGTGAGCGACGCGCCCGCGCCAGCACCGGCTCGCGGCCTCATTGGCCTGCTGCGGCCCTATCTCGAGAAGGAGACGCTCGCGGCGTTTTTCGTCGGCGTCTCGTCGGGATTTCCGTTCGCGATGATCGGCGCGACGCTGACCACGCGCCTCGCGCAGGACGGCATCGACAAGCGCACGGTCACCGCGTTCACGCTCGCCTTCCTGGTCTACAACCTCAAGGTGCTGTGGGCCTGGGTCGTCGACGGTGTGCGCATCCCGCTGCTCGGGCGGCTCGGCCAGCGCGTCTCTTGGCTGCTGCTCGCGGGCACCGCGGTCATTGCGGCGGTCGTCAATCTCGCGCTGGTTGACCCGACCGCGAGCATCCAGGCGACGGTGATCGCCGCCGTGCTGGTCGGCATCGCCGGCGCCACCTATGACATCGTCATCGACGCCTATCGCATCGAAACCCTGCAGCCGCGCCAGCTCGGCGTCGGCTCGGGCATGTCGCAGTACGGTTGGCGGATCGGCTCGGCCGCGGCGGGCGCGCTGGCTCTGATCATTGCGGCACGCCATGGCTGGGCCGCCGCGTACATCGCCTGCGCGGCGTTTGCGCTGCCGGCCATGCTCACGGGCCTGATCGTCGGCGAACCGGCGCGGCATGTCGTCGTCAACGACAAGCGCGGCCTCGCGGCCGTGTGGCAGTCGATCATCGGGCCTTTCGTCGAGTTCATGCGCCGCAGCGGCGCCTGGCTCGTGTTGCTGTTCATCCTCGTGCACAAGATCGGCGACACGCTCGCGAACCTGACGTTCCGCCTGCTGTTCGACGACCTCGGCTTCAGCAACGACGAGATCGCGATCTACGACGTCGTGTTCGGCTTCTGGGCCTACCTGGCCGGCATCTTCATCGGCGGCCTGATCTACGCGAAGCTGGGCCTGAAGCAGTCGGTGCTGATCGCGCTGGTGCTGATGTGCATCTCGAACCTGAGCTTCGCGCTGCTGGCCGCCGCGGGGCACAGCAACCTCGGCATGGCGGCCGCGATCGGCTTCGAGAACATCGCGAGCGGCTTCGGCGGCGTCGTCGTGGTCGCGTACTTCTCGGCGCTGTGCAACCTGCAGTACACGGCTGCGCAATATGCGCTGATCTCCGCGGCTGCCAGCGTCGTCGGGCGCGTGCTGACCGGCACCACTGCCGGCGGCCTGATCGAGTCGATGGGCTACGTGAACTTCTATCTGCTGACCACGCTGGCGGCGTTGCCCGGCATTGCGCTGTTCTCGTTCATGATGCGCACCGGCATGATCGACCGCGCGCTGGGCAGCGCCGGCGGCGCCGCGCCGCCACGCTGACGTGGCTGCGCCGATCGACACGACGCGCGTGCTGTGCACGCTGCGTGAACTCGGCGACGGCAGCCGGGGCTTCACGATCGGCGGCGGCGACTGGCCGCTGCGCGGCTTCGTCGTCAGCAGTGCGGCCGAGCCGCGCGCGTTCGTCAATTGGTGCCCGCATGCAGGCCACCGGCTCGATCCGGAGCCGCACCGCTTCCTGACGTCGGACGGCGCGCTGATCCTGTGCGCCTCGCACGGCGCGCTGTTCGAGCGGGATGAAGGGCTGTGCATCGCCGGGCCCTGCGCCGGCAAGCGACTGATTCCGGTGCCGGTGCGGATCGAGGGCGACTACGTGCTGCTGGCCGACGAGGCCGATCCCGAGGCGCTGCTCGCGCGCACCAGCCGGTACTGACTCAGCGCGCGTCGCGCAGGCTCGTGCCGGCGTCGTCCTCGGTGTCCATGTCGACCGAGCCGCTCCAGTCTTCCGGGGCTGCCGCAGTCTCGATCTCGTGGTCCAGCCAGCCGGTGTTCCAGTCGTCGAAGTCGAGCTCCTCGACCGTGCCGTCGAAGTGCTGGATCTCGATCGTGCCTTCCTCGTCGTCGCAGGCGACGACTTCGAACAACTCACCCCCGCTGTAGCGGTACCAGTCACCGATGATCGGCGCGGGGGCTGCGATCGGGCGCCCCGTTGATTGCGTTGCGGACATGGGATACCTCGTGGGTGCTGCGGAAAGCGGTGGGGGGCGGGGGAGTCTCTCCAGGCTGCTATGCTTCGCGGCCTTCGTTCCGATGGCCTCGTCAGCGACTCTGCGCCCCGCGGCCCCGGCTTTCAAGTCAGGTATTCCCGCAGGGCAGCATCGATGTTCGAGCCGTGGTTGAAGTTCTTCGTCGTGTTCTTCGTCGTGGTCGAGCCGGTGTCACTCGTGCCGCTGTTCGCCGGCCTGACGGAGGGCGCATCCGCCGAGTACCGGCGGCGCATGGCGATCAAGGCCGTGCTCGTCGCGGGCATGATCATCGTGCTGTTCGCGCTGTCGGGCGCCGCCTTCCTGAAGGTCATGGGCATCAGCATCGACGCCTTCCGCATCTTCGGCGGCCTGCTGCTGTTCCTGGTGGCGCTCGAAATGGTGTTCGCGCGCGAATCGGGCACGCGCACCTCGACGCCCGAGCAGGAAGAGACGCGCCGTCGCGACGATATCTCGGTGTTCCCGCTGGCGTTCCCGTTCCTGGCCGGCCCCGGCGCGCTGACGACCATTCTGCTGTGGTTCGGCCCGGTCTCGCCGACCGCCGAGCCCGTGATGTTCGCGGGGCTGCTCGCCGGCGCGGCGCTGGTGCTCGTGATCTCGCTGCTGTTCATGCTGGGCGCCGGGCGCCTGATGCGCGTGCTCGGCGTGACGGGCGCGAACGTCGCGAACCGCCTGCTGGGCGTCGTGCTCGGCGCGCTCGCCGTGCAGTTCATCATCGACGGCCTGCGGGCCGCGTTCGGCCACGGCTGAGTTCTAGCGACGCCGGTAGGTCAGATCCCAGACGCCGTGGCCGAGTCGTTCGCCGCGGCGCTCGAAGCGCGTCAGCGTGCGCCAGGCTGGCCGCGGCACGAAGCCGCCGTCGGCAGACTCGTTCGCGAAGGCCACGCTCGCGTTCAGCACCTCGAGCATCTGCTGCGCGTACGGCTCCCAGTCGGTCGCGAGGTGCAGCCGTCCGCCCGGCCGCAGCCGGCTCGCCACCAGATCCACGAAGGCCGGCTGGATCAGGCGCCGCTTGTGGTGGCGTTTCTTGTGCCAGGGGTCGGCGAACAGGATCAGCACCTCGTCCAGGCCCCCGGGCGGCAGCGCGCGCTCCAGGACCTCGACCGCGTCCGCGCAGATCACGCGCAGGTTGGTGAGCGCGTGCTGCTCGGCGAGGCGTAGCAGGTGGCCGGCGCCTGGCCGGTGCACTTCGATGCCGAGGTAATCGCGTTCCGGATGCGCCATCGCGAGCGCGGCCAGGGTTTCGCCGTTGCCGAAGCCGATCTCGAGCGTGCGGGGCGCCTCGCGTCCGAAGCACTGCGACAGGTCGAGCGGCGCGGCGCCTGCGGCGGGCGCGTCGAGCCCGAACCTCGGCCAGAGTGTGTCGAGCGCGAGCCGCTGCGCGTCGGTCATGCGCCCGGCGCGTACGACGAAGCTGCGGATGCGGCGCGCGGGCTCGGGCGGCTGGCTGGAGAGGGGGTCCGTCATGCGAGGCGCGGACGATAACAGAGCCCCATGATCGGGCGCAGCATTGCAGCGCTGCACCATGCCGGCCCGGCGCGCCGCGCCTTCGGGCCGTGCGCGGCCCCGGCTGCAGCTGCGCGATGGGGCATGGATCTTGCTTTTCCGCAGAGGACCCAAGTCGCCGGATCGCCCGCCCGATGCGCCTGGCCCGCTCGTCATTGCTGCGCCACCTGCGCATATTCTGCGTCTGCGCGCGCTGCCTGAGCTTCAAGGCGGCGGCGCAGTCGCTGCATCTGACGCCGTCGGCGATCAGCCACCAGATCCGCGAACTCGAGGAACAGCTTGGACTGCAGTTGTTCGCGCGGCGCACGCGCGCGCTCGAGCTGACCACCGCCGGGCAGACGCTGCTCGACGAGGTCGAGCCGCTGCTGCTGTCGATCGAGGATGTGCTGGCGCGGCTCGCGCCGGGGCGCGATCGCGAGGCCGTGCACGTCGCGCTGCCGCCGTTCTTTGCCAGCGAGCTGTTCATTCCACGGCTGGGGTCGCTGTATCGCGAGCACGGCAGCCTCGACATCCAGATCGACACCCATGATCCGATGCCGCGCGAGCACGCCGCGACGGCCGACCTGTCGGTGCTGATCACCGAATCGCCGCCGACCGGCGTGCTGTGCGACGAGCTGTTCGAACTGCGCCTCGTCGCGGCCTGTTCGCCGGCGACGCTGGTGCGCTTCGCGACGCTGGGTCGCGATGCGCTGGCCGAGGTGCCCGTGTTCGTGCACCGCTTTCTGCCTGCGGTCTGGGACCAGTGGGCGGCGCTCGCGGGACTCGCGCCGCCGCCGCTGCGCAACGTCGTCGCGATCGACAACATGTTCGCCGTGACGCGCGCCGCCGAACGCGGCGTCGGCATCGCGCTGGTGCCGACGGTCGTCAGCGAATCGTGGTTCGCGTCGGGCTCGCTGGTGCGCGTGGATGCACCCGACGTGCTGACGCGGGAGCGCTACTACCTGGTGTGCCGGCACGCCGACGCCACGCGCGACGCGATCCGGCTGGTGCGCGACTGGGCGATGCGCGAGTTCCGGCAGAACATCGGCGCTCATCCATGAAGTGAAATCTGGTCGTTTGTCGCTGCCAGCGGCGCCGGGTAGCTTGGATCCCGCGCCAAGGCGCTGGATTACGGACCGCAGCGGCGCCCGATGCCGAACCCTGGAACTGGCACCCCCTCGCTGGAACCGGGGCAAATCGTCGGGCGCCGCCGTGAGCTGCCGCGGTCAGCCGTCGGCGCGCGGCGTGTTCAGCCAGTCAGGGTCCGGCAGCGCCGTGAACGCATGCCGCAGCGCCTCGCCCCAGGCGCCACGGATGCTCTGGAAGTAGGCGTTGTCGCCGTCGATGCTCATGTGGCGCGCGACCGCGAACTGGTCGCGCCGCAACACCACGAGATCGAGCGGCGGACCGACGGACAGGTTCGAGCGGATGGTCGAATCCATCGACACGAGCGCGCACTTGGTGGCTTCGTTGAGGCTGCTGCTGCGCCGGATCACGCGATCGATGATGGGTTTGCCGTATTTGGATTCGCCGATCTGGAAGTAGGTTGTGTCGGGTGTCGCCTCGATGAAATTGCCCGCGGCGTAGATCGAGAACAGTCGCGGCGCCTCGCCGCGGATCTGGCCGCCGAGGGTCAGCGCGGAATTGAACTCGAAGCCGAAGTCGCGCAGTGCCGTCGCATCGCGCCGATGCACCTCGCGCAGCGCGTCGCCGACGCAGCGGGCCGCCTCGAACAGGTTGGGCACGGACATCAGGTGCGGCCGGTCGCCGCCTTCGGCGATGCGTTCGCGCAGGATGCTCGTGACCGACTGCGCGATCGCGAGGTTGCCCGAGGTCTGCAGCACCAGCACCCGCTCGCCGGGTCGCTCGAAGACCGACGTCTTGCGGAAGGTGCTGATCTGGTCGACGCCGGCGTTGGTGCGGGAGTCCGACAGGAAAACCAGGCCCGTGTCGAGCAGCATGGCGACGCAGTAAGTCATCCCGCGATATTACTGCGCGCTGTCGCCGACGTGCACGCGGACTTCAAGGGTCTCGGCGCCGCCGCCGCGCCGCACGCCGCGCACCGGCGCCGCATCGAGGTAGTCGCGCCCGACGGCGAGCCGGCAATAACGCGCATCGACCACGCGGCGGTGCGTGATGTCCAATCCCAGCCAGCCGCTCTGCTCGTCCATCCAGACATCGACCCAGGCGTGGCTCGCGATGTCGCGTTCCGAGTCGGCGTGCAGGTAGCCGCTGACATAGCGCGCCGCGAGCCCGACGGCCCTGCAGGCGGCGAGGAACACATGCGCCTGGTCCTGGCACACGCCTTCGCCGCGCGCCAGCGCCGTGATGGCCGTATCGGCGACGGTCGTCGCGCCGGGCCGGTAGCGCACGGCCTCGCAGACCTCGCCGGCCAGCGCGAGCAGCGCCTCCGGGGGTTGCGGGATGTTGCTGCCCGCGGCGAGACCGTGCGCGAGCGCCCGTTCGGCCAGCGCGGTGATCGCGGCGTTGGCGGCCGTCAGGGGCGTCGCCGCGCGCAGCACCAGCGGCGACAGCAGGCCGCGCTCGCGCGCCATCGGGCCGGCGTCGATGTCGACCGTGCCGCTGACGACGATGCGGATTTCGTCATGCGGCTCGTCGATGGTCAGCAGTTGCGTGATGTTGCCCCAGGCATCGATCTGTTCGCTGCGCCGGCCCGGCGTCAGCAGCGACCACTGCTGCGTGCGCTGCCGCTCTTCGCGGCGCGGAATCAGCTTCAGGGTCTGGACGCTCTGGCGTACCGGCTCCTCATAGCGATAGATCGTCTCGTGTCGGATGTGCAGCGGCATCGGTGTGGGTGTCCGCAGCGGCGCTCAGGCGCCGGGCACGAGGAAGTCGCGCGCGATGCCCGCTGCGAGTTCGTTGAGGCGCCGCTGGCAGCGATCGAGGAACACGGCGACGCCGTCGGCGCACATTTCCTCGAGCCGGCCGAAACGCAGTTGCGCATGCAGTTCGCCCGCGCGCCGCTCGGTCTCCGCCGATTGCGCATTGCGGACGGCGCGCAGGTTGTCGTAGAGGTCCGCGAGGCAGCGGTGCACGCTGGAGGGCATGCTGTCGTTGAGCAGCAGCAGCTCGGTGACCTGCGTCGGCGTGACATTGTCGCGATAGACCTTGCGGTAAACCTCGAACGCCGACAGCGCGCGCAGCAGTACCGCCCATTCCGACGCCTCGGCGCCCGAGCGCTCGCCGGCGAGCCCGGCATCGCGCCAGCGCGATTCGAGGATGCGGGTCGTGGCGTCGGCGCGCTCGATGAACGTGCCGATGCGCGAGAACGAGTAGGCCTCGTCGCGCAGCATCGTGCCGACCAGCACGCCGCGGGTCAGGTGCGCGCGGTACTTGACCCACTCGACGAACTCGCCGATCGGCGGTGGTTCCGCGCTGCGGCCGTAGGCCCGCGCTTCGAGCCAGGTGGAGTTGATGGTCTCCCAGGCCTCGGAGGGCAGCGTGCCGCGCACCGCGCGCGCGTTCTCGCGCGCCGTGCGCAGGCACGACAGGATGCTGCCGGGATGCTCGCGTTCGAAGGCCAGGAAGCGCGTCGCCAGCGCCGCGGAGACGTCGCCATGGCGCTCGCGATACGCGCCCATCATGCCGAGCGAGGTCAGCGTCGCGGCCCAGCCCTGGCGCACCGCTTCGGGCGGGCGCGGCAGCAGCGACAGCCGGTAGTGTGCATCGAGCAGCCGCGCGAGGTTCTCGGCACGCTCGTTGTAGCGCGACATCCAGTAGAGGTGGTCTGCGGTGCGGCTCAGCATGGCTCAGGCTCCGAGCACCCAGGTGTCCTTGGTGCCGCCGCCCTGCGACGAGTTCACGACCAGCGAGCCCTCGCGCAGCGCGACGCGCGTCAGCCCGCCGGGCACGATCGTGATGTCGCGACCCGACAGCACGAAGGGCCGCAGGTCGATGTGGCGCGGCGCGAGGCCGCTGTCGACGAAGGTCGGCGAGGTCGACAGCGCGAGCGTCGGCTGCGCGATGTAGCGCTCGGGGTGCGCGATGATGCGTTCGCGGAAAGCCTCGATCTCCGCGCGGGTCGACGCCGGACCGATCAGCATGCCGTAGCCGCCTGCGCCGTGCACTTCCTTGACGACGAGATCCGGCAGGTGCGCGAGCACGTGCTCGCGATCGGCCGGGTCGCGCAGGATCCAGGTCGGCACGTTGGCGAGCCTGGGCTCCTCGCCGAGGTAGAAGCGGATCATCTCGGGCACGTAAGGATAGATCGACTTGTCGTCGGCGATGCCCGTGCCGATCGCGTTGCAGATCGTCACGCGGCCGGCGCGGTAGGCCGTCAGCAGGCCGGGCACGCCGAGGCGCGAATCGGGCCGGAACGCGAGCGGATCGAGGAAATCGTCGTCGATGCGCCGGTAAATCACGTCGACGCGCTGCGGGCCGCGCGTCGTGCGCATGTAGACGACTTCATCGCGGACGAACAGGTCCTGGCCTTCGACCAGCTCGATGCCCATCTGCTGCGCGAGGAAGGCATGCTCGAAGTAGGCGCTGTTGTAGGCGCCGGGCGTCAGCAGCACGACGGTCGGGTCGGTGATGCCCGCCGGCGCGACGCTGCGCAGGTTCTCGAGCAGCACGTCCGGGTAGTGTTCGACCGGCTCCACCGCGTGCAGCGCGAACAGTTCGGGGAACAGCCGCATCATCATCTTGCGGTTCTCGAGCATGTAGGACACGCCCGACGGCACGCGCAGGTTGTCCTCCAGCACGTAGAACCGGCCGTCGTCGGCGCGGACGATGTCGATGCCGGCGATGTGCGCGTAGATGCCGCCCGGCACGTCGATGCCCTGCATTTCGGGGCGGTACTGCGCGTTGCACAGCACGGGCTCGGCCGGCACGCGCCCGGCGCGCAGGATCTCCTGCCCGTGGTAGATGTCGGCGAGGAAGGCATTCAGCGCGCGCACGCGCTGCTTGAGCCCCGCCTCGAGCTCGCGCCATTCCTGTGCCTGCACGATGCGCGGCACGAGGTCGAACGGAATAAGCCGCTCGGTGCCCTCGTTCTCGCCGTAAACGGCGAACGTGATGCCGAGTCGATGGAACAGCGCATCGGCTTCGGCCCGCTTCTGCGCGATGCGTTCGCCCGGCTGCGCCGCGAGCCAGTCGTGATACGGCCGGCAATGGTCGCGCGCGGCACCGCCGGCCTGCTGCATCTCGTCGTAGGGAGCCGAACTCATGGCGGCATCGTAGCGAGAATCCGACGCGCGCGGCAGCATCGGGCGACAACGGTGCAACAGGCCAGCGCGGTTGCGCCGCGTTGGTGCATCATCGCCGGCGTGTCGGACGCCGAACAGAGTCTGCCGTTGCGCGATGGCCAGCTGCGCTGGTGGCCGGACGCGTTACCGCGCGCGACGGCGCTGCGACTGTTCGATGCACTGCAGGCCACGTTGCCCTGGCAGCAGGAGCGGCTGACGATCTTCGGGCGCGAGCACCCGGTGCCACGGCTGGTCGCCTGGCATGGCGACCCCGCTGCGCGCTATCGCTACTCCGGCGTGCTGCATGAACCGGCCGCGTGGACCGACGCGCTGCTGGAAATCCGCACCCGGGTCGAAGCTCTGAGCGGCCACGGCTACAACAGCGTGCTCGCCAATCTCTATCGCGATGGCCGCGACGGCATGGGCTGGCATGCCGACGATGAGCCCGAGCTCGGTCGTGATCCGGTCATCGCGTCGGTGTCGCTGGGGGCGACGCGCCGCTTTCGCCTCAGGCACCGCGCCAGCGGCGAGACACGCGCGCTGGATCTGACCGATGGCAGCCTGCTCGTGATGGCCGGGCCGATGCAGCATCATTGGCAGCACAGTCTCGCGAAGACTGCGCGCGCGGTCGGGCCGCGCATCAACCTGACTTTCCGGGAGATACACGCATGACGCACCGCGCATCGCAACTCTCGCCGCTGGCCTGCCTCGCCGTCGGCGCGCTGGCCCTGCTGGTGGCCGCCACCACGGGCCACGCGCAGGGCGCGCCGACGCAGAAGCCGCCGCTGCATGCGCAGCACTGGCTCGCGATCACGGGCAAGCCGCTCGCGGCCACGGCCGGTGCAAGGATGTTCGAGCGCGGCGGCAACGCGGTCGATGCTGCCTGCGCGATGCTCGCCGCCACGGCGACGATGTGGGATGTGCTGTCCTGAGGTGGCGAGACACAGGCGCTGATCTGGCACCCGCGCGAGCGGCGTGTCATCGCGATCAATGCGCTGGGTGTTGCGCCCAGCGGCGCGACGGTCGAGTTCTACAAGTCGCGCGGCATGGCGCAGCCGCCCGAGTTCGGGCCGCTCGCGGCCGTGACGCCGGGCACGCCCGGCGGCCTGCTCGTGATGCTGGCCGAGTACGGCCGGTTGTCTCTGGCCGAGGTGCTGGCGCCCGCGATCACGCTCGCGGATGGCTATCCGATCGAGGCGCAGACCGCGAACCTGATCGAGCGTGACAAGGATCTGCTGAAGCAGTGGCCCGATTCGGCACGCGTGCTGTTGCCGCACGCGGGGCAGGCGCGCGAGGCGCCGCGCGCCGGTGAGATCTTCCGCCAGCCGGAGCTGGCCGCGACGCTGCGCCGCCTGGTCGCGGCCGAGCGCGCCGCGCTGGCGCGCGGCAAGTCGCGCCACGCCGCGATCATGGCGGCCTACGAGCTGTTCTATCGCGGCCCGCTCGGCGCCGAGTTCGCCGCGGCCGTGCAGGCGCAGGGCGGGCTCATCACGAAGGAGGATCTCGCCAACTGGCGCGTCAAGATCGAGGCGTCGCGCAGCACGACGTATCGCGGCATCGAAGTGCACAAGCTCGACACCTGGGTCCAGGGTCCGGTGCTGCTGCAGACGCTGAACCTGCTCGAGCAGGTCGATCTGAAATCGATGGGCTACAACTCGGCGCGCTACCTGCACACGCTGTATCAGGCGATGAATCTCGCCTATGCGGACCGCGACTTCTACTACGGCGATCCGGCCTTCCCGCCCGCCGAGCCAATCCGCGGCCTGCTGTCGAAGGATTACGCCAGGGCGCGCGCGGCGCAGCTGGCCGCCGAGCGCAACGATCCGGGCATCGGGCCCGGCGATCCGTATCCCTTCCAGGGCGAGGTCAATCCGTTCGCCGCGCTGCTCGAGCAGCGCCAGCGCGACGCGGCCCAGTCCTCCGGCAAGGGCGGACGCTTCGATCCGCGCACGGCGCAGCGGTGGCCCGACGCCGCCGGCGGGGCCAGCGCCGAGCAGCGCCGGCCCAGCTTCTATCGGGGCACGACGACGGTCGTCGCGGCCGATCGCGAGGGCTGGCTGGTCTCTATGACGCCGAGCGGCGGCTGGCTGCCGGCCGTGATCGCGGGTCGCACCGGCATCGGGCTGTCGCAGCGGATGCAGTCGTTCGTGCTGGATCCGCGGCAGAATCCCTACAACGTGCTCGAGCCCGGCAAGCGCCCGCGCGCGACGCTGACGCCGAGCCTCGCGCTGAAGGACGGCAAGCCCTGGCTCGCGTTCGCGGTGCAGGGCGGCGATGCGCAGGACCAGAACCTGCTGCAGTTCTTCCTGAACGTGGTCGAGTTCGGCATGACGCCGCAGCAGGCCGCCGAGGCGCCGAACATGAACAGCTTCCAGATGCACGATTCGTTCGGCGACCATCGCCGCGAGCCGGGCCGCATGGTGCTGCAGTCGGCCACGCCGCCGTGGGTCCGCAGCGAGCTCGCGGCACGCGGCTACCGGCTGGAGTTCCAGGACCGCACCTCGGGCCCGATCAACGCGATCCTGGTCGAGGCCGAGCAGGGTAGCCTCTGGGGCGGCTCCAGTCACCATGGTGAGGACTACGGCATCGGCTGGTAGCGGCGGAAGGGGCTATCCTATGCGGCCCTGACACCACCCCTGCCCACCGTGACCCTGTCCACCTCCATAGATCGCCTGAACGGCGATGCGGCCATCCTCGCGGTCGACCGTGCCGTCGGCGAGCTGCGGCGTGGCCGCGTCGTCTGCGTGACCGCCGCGCCGGAGCCCGCCGCCGTCCTGGTGGCCGCCGCCGAGACGGCCCGCCAGACCGTGCTGGCCGCGCTGCGCGCGCGCGCGCCGGTGGCGCTGGTCGTGGCGCGCGACCGTGCCGCTGCGCTCGGGGTCGACAGCGGTGCACCGGCCACGCACCTCGTGCTGCCGCCGGACTGTGACGCCGGGTTTGTCATGAGCCTGACCGCGGGCGCGATCACGCCCGCGCTGACCGCGAGCGCTGCCCTGCTGGCGCGCGGTCCGGCGGCTGCGGCGGCCCACGCGGCGGCGTCGCTCGCCAAACATGCCGGCCTGTTGCCGGCGGTGGTCGGCGTGACGCTCGAACCGACCGCGGGTGGCGAGCCCGGCGCGGCTGCCGCGCTCGACGGGGTGCTGCGCGTCGATGCCGGCGACATCGCGCGCTTCGAGCAGCCACAGGACGCCGACCTCGAGCGGGTCAGCGACGCGCGCGTGCCGCTCGAGGACCACGAAGACTGCGAGCTGGTCGTGTTCCGCGATGCACGCAATGGCACCGAGCATCTCGCGGTCATTCTCGGGCGGCCCGATCCGGCCGCACCGGTGCGCGTGCGTATGCATTCGTCCTGCCTGACCGGCGACCTGCTCGGCAGCCTGCGCTGCGATTGCGGCGACCAGCTGCGGCGCGCGGTGCAGCAGCTGTCGGGCGAGGGCGGCGGCGTGCTGCTGTACCTGTCGCAGGAGGGGCGCGGCATCGGCCTCGCGAGCAAGCTGCGCGCTTACCGGCTGCAGGATGCCGGCCTCGACACGCTCGACGCGAACAATCACCTCGGCTTCCAGGCCGACGAGCGCAGCTTCGACATGGCGGCGCAGATGCTGCGCGCGATCGGCGTGCCGCGCATCCGCTTGCTGACCAGCAATCCGTGGAAGGTCAAGGCGCTGCGCGCCGCCGGCATCGATGTCGTCGCGCAGGAGCCGCTGCACGGGCGCGTCAATCGGCACAACGCGCGCTACATCCAGGTCAAGCAGGAGCGCGCGGGCCATCTGCCGCGCGACCTGACCGAGGCGCTCGGGCCCGAGCGCGACTAGAACGCGCCCCGGCGCGCGCGTCCGCTTACGCCGCGACGCAGGCGTTGCGGCCGCCGTCCTTGGCGCTGTAAAGCGCCTTGTCGGCCCGGTCGAACACCTCGCCGGCCTCGTCCCCGGCGCGCAACTCGGTGACACCACAGGACACCGTCACGCGGATCGGCTCGCCCCGGAAGTGGAACTTCAGTTCGCCGACCGCTTCGCGCAGTTCATCCGCTTTTCGTTGCGCGTCCGGCAGCTGCGTGCCGATCAGCAGCATGACGAACTCCTCGCCACCCAAGCGCGCGACGACGTCGGTGCTGCGCAGCCGGCCCTCGAAGCACTTGGCGACCTCGCGCAGCACCCGGTCGCCGGCGCGGTGGCCGTAGGTGTCGTTGATGTGCTTGAAGCGGTCGATGTCCCAGACCAGCACGCAGACCGGATTGCGAAAGCGCTTCCAGCGCTCGATCTCCTGGGCGAGGCGCTCGTCGAACGAGATGCGGTTCGGGATGCCGGTCAGGGCATCGAGGCGCGCACGGCGCCGCTCCTGATGCAGCGAGCGGTGCAGGTCGCGCGTCTGCCGCTCGAGTTCCGCGACGCGCGCGTTGACGCGCTGCGTGCGCTCCGACTGCTCGAGGAAGCGGCCTTCCTCGCGTTCGCGGAACTGGCGCACCTGGGTCGAGATCGCCTCGACGCGCGCGCCGATCAACTGCTTCAGCGGTTCGAGATCGCGCGCGCCACGCACTTCGTCGTTGAGGCTGCTGACTTCCGTCAGCACGCGGGTGTCGAGCTCTTCGGCATCGCCCAGCGTGTTGCGCCGGTTCTGCGCATCGCCGGCGAGGAACGCGGCGACTTCCTCGAGGCGCTGCGTGACCTGCGCCAGCAGCGCGGTGGCCTGGTCGCGCTCGCGCAGCAGGCGTTCGCTGCGCGCGAGCGCAAGCTCGGCGGCGCGCTGCAACAGTTTCGCGAGGTTCGCGTCGCCGTCGACGCCGGACGCTTCGGCCAGCAGCGCCTCGGCCTGGGTCGCGATGGCGTCGTCCATGCCGTCGATCAGTCGCGGCAGCAGGATCGAGACGGTCTTCAGCGCTTCTTCCCACAGCGTGCTGCGCGCCGCCGAGGGCGTGCTGGCCGCCGGCGCTGGCGTGGGCGCTGGCGCGGGGACGGGGGTCGGCACCGCCACTGGCGGCGGTTTGGCGACGACGACGGGTGCGGCCGCGGGTTGCACGACTGTCGGCGCCGTGGCGCTCAAGCGTCCCGAGTTCTGGGTGGATGCGCGCCGCCGGTCGAGGTCCGCGATGGTGTCGCGCAACGATTGCAGCAGGCTGTCCATCTCGCTGGCGCCCGCGTTGCGCTGGTTGGCGCTGCTGATCTGCGACAGGTTCGCGTCGAGCAGATCGTCCTGGCCCTGCGACGCGATGCAGAGGCGCGAGACGAGGCGGCGCAGCGCGCTTTCGATGGCCCGAAAGCGCTTCTCTTCATCCTCCATGTCGCGGATGGCGTTGAAGTACTTCGCTTTCCAGTCGCTGTCTGACATGCACCGCGCCGCTTCGAGAACGGGGAACGCTTCTGTAACGGCGGGTTGCGGGAAACCCTTGAGCTGCCGCCACATGGCAGCGCCTGGCCGTGCGGCAACGGTTTGCCGCAACGCCTTGCCGCATCGATGGGAGGGCGGCGCCTGCCGCCGGTGAGCCGCGGTTCAGCGCGCGGCAGGCTGTGCGGAGTCGATCCGGATACGGACGCGCTGCAGCGTTTCGGGCGTCATCGCACCGACGCCGGTATCGAGGGCCGCGCGCGTGCCCGGTGCCAGCGGGCGCGCGTAGCGGACCGCCCGACCCTGCTCAACGATGCGGCCAGAGGCGTCGAGCACGACCGGCGTCAGCACGACCTCCGCGATCGCGATCGGCGCGCGGTTCTCGATGACCGCGACCAGCATGCCGCGCGCATCGACTTGCGCCGCGGCCGCGATGTAGTTGCCGGGGTTGCGCGGCAGGTCGAGCAGGGCATAGTCGGCGGCGGCCTGGCGACCGATCTCGCTGTTGGAGGCGGCGGCGTTGCGGAAGAAGCCCAGTGCCTCGTCGGTGCGGCCGCTGTCGCGCGCAATGCTGCCGAGGTAGTACAGCGCGGGCGCGGTCGGCAACAGCTCGGCACTGCGCCGCAGCCATTGCTCGGCGCGGGCCCGATCGCCGTCGCGATAGGCGGCGATGCCGGCACCGAGCCACGGCCCGAAGTAATCCGGATCGATCTCCATCGAGCGCTCGTAGAAGGCGCGCGCCGCGCGTGGCTCCTTGGCGGCGAGCGCGAGGTCGCCCTGCAGCTGGTGGAAGCGGGCCTCGCGCGGCAGCGTGCGCACGGCTTCCGCCGCCAGCGTGCGTGCCCGCGGCAGGTCCTTCGCGTTGGCAGCGGCCAGCGCCGCGTCGGCTTTGTCGTAGGCCGGCTGCATCGCGCGCAGTGGCGCAAGCCGGGCGACGTAGCGTGCGCGCCCGAGGTCGCCGCCCGCGCCCAGCGTCGCGACGGTCTGCTCGTTGCGCTGCACGCGCTCGATCGATGGCGGATGCGAGGCGAACAGGCCTTCGAGCCAGCCCTGGCGCCCCCGGCCATCGGCTTCGGCGAGCTTGACGAACTTCTGCTGTAGCGTGACCGCGGCAGCCGGGTCGTAGCCCACAGCCTTCAGATAGCGGGTGCCGTAGTGATCCGCCTCGAGCTCGGCTTCGCGGCCGTAACGCAGCGACACCAGCTGCGCGCCGACGCCGGCGCCCTGCGCGAGCAGGTTGCCGAGATTGCCGTCGATGTCGCTGGCGGCGACGCCGATCTGCGCCGCGATCATGCCCGCCTGCAGGAAGATGCCGCGCTCCTGTGCCTTGGCACCATGGCGGGCGGCCGCGTGCACGATTTCGTGGCCGAGCACGGCTGCGAGTTCGGCCTCGTTGTCGAGCGCGAGCAGCAGGCCGCGATTCACGGCGATCTTGCCGCCGGGCAGGGCCCAGGCGTTCGGCACCGAGCTGTTGAGGACGGCGAACTCGTAGGGCAGCGGCCGCTCGGCGACGGCGGCGAGCTTGCCACCGACCTCTTGCACGTAGGTGGTCAGTTCGGGATCCAGCTTCCAGTCGCCGCCCTGCGACTGGCGCGTGAGCAGGTAATTCTGCACGCCGATCCGCACTTCCTGGGATTCGGAGATCAGCTGGATCTCCTTCTTGCCGGTGACCGGATTGACGCCGCAACCGGTCAGCAGGGCGAGTAGGGCAGTGGCGACGGCCAGCGGACGCAGCGCGCCGCGGTGCAGGTGTGCGTTCATGGTGCAAGTCTAGGCGCGCCCGACCGCCTTGCCTACCACGCGCCGCCACCTAAACTAGGCGCATGAAAACCAAGAAAGAAATCGTCGACAACTGGCTGCCGCGCTACACCGGCGCTGCCCTCACCGAGTTCGGCCAGCACATCCTGCTGACGAACTTCGGCCACTACCTCGAGCTGTTCGCCAACTCCGCCGGCGTGCCGATCGTCGGGCGCGAGCGGCCGATGCCGCATGCGACCGCCGATGGCATCACGATGATCAACTTCGGCATGGGCAGCGCCAACGCAGCGACCGTCATGGACCTGCTGTCCGCGATTTCGCCGAAGGCGGTGCTGCTGCTGGGCAAGTGCGGCGGCCTGAAGCGCAAGAACCAGATCGGCGACCTCGTGCTGCCGATCGCCGCGATCCGCGGCGAGGGCACCTCGAACGACTACCTGCCGGCGGAAGTGCCGGCGTTGCCGGCGTTCAGCCTGCAGCGCGCGGTGTCGACCATGATCCGCGATCTCGATTGCGACTACTGGACCGGCACGGTCTACACGACCAACCGCCGCGTCTGGGAGCACGACGACGAATTCAAGGAGTACCTGCGGCGCACGCGCTGCATGGCGATCGACATGGAGACGGCGACGATCTTCGCCGCCGGCTTTGCGAACGGCATCCCGTCAGGCGCGCTGCTGCTGGTCAGCGACCAGCCGATGATCCCGGAGGGCGTCAAGACCGAAGCCTCTGACAAGCGCGTGACGGAAGGCTTCGTCGAGCGCCACATCCGCATCGGGGTCGAGGCGCTGAAGCTGATCCGTCGCCACGGCAAGAGCGTCAAGCACCTGCGCTTCGACGAGTGACGCGCGCGGCGCGGTTCAGGTCGCGGTCCGCAGGCAGCGCACCGAGGTCCCCACCGGCGAGCGGCGCGATACGCTGAGCGTCGCGCCGATCGCGCGCGCGCGGTGCGTCATCAGCGCGAGACCGCGCGTGAGTCCGACCGAGCTCGAGACGTCGTCGATGCCGCCGCCGTCGTCGCTGATCTCCAGCTCCAGCCGGCCGCTGCGGACGGCGAGGCGGATCCACAGCCGCGCGGCCTGCGCATGGCGCGTGGCGTTGGTCACTGCTTCCTGCGCGATGCCGAACAGGTGGTCGGCTTCGATCGCATCCAGCACGAGCCCCGGCTCGATCTGGATGCTGCACTGCGCGTCGATGACTGCGACGGCGCGCGCGTGCTCGGCGAGTCCCTGCAGCGCCGCCGGCAGGCCGGCAGGCGCGACCCCGACGGGCGACAGGCTGCGCGACAGGCTGCGCACGTCCTCGATCGAGTGGTTCAGCAGGGCAGTGATCCTTGCGGCGTCATCTGCGCTCGGGCTGGCGGCGCGCGCGAGATCCGCGCTCAGCGATTGCATCAGCATCGCGACGCCGGCGAGCTGCTGGCCGACGCTCTCGCGCAGGTCGTGGCCGATGCGCTGCAAGTCGAAGCCAATGGAGCGGAACGCCTGGGTTTCGTCGTTCAGCGCCTTCGAGATGTCGCGGATCACGACGCACCAGCGCGTGTTGCTTGCGGGTCGCATGACGGGCGCGATGTGCAGCCGGTAGCGGCGGTCCGATTCGTGCGGCGCGGCCGGCACGACGCCCTCGATTTCGACGTTGCGCTGCTGGGTGCTGGCGCGCTCCAGCCCGCTGCGGATCTGGGCGTGCCAGTCCGCGCCGAAGAAGTCGAGCAGGCCGAGGCCCCGCATCGCCTCGGGGTCGCGGCCCAGCAGCCGGCGTGTCGCGAAGCGCACCCGCAGCCCGTCGTCGACGAGCACGACGCAGGCGGGCACGTTCTCGATGATGTCGCTCTGCAGGCCCGCTTCGCGTCGCAGCGCTTCCTCGACACTGCGGCGCGCGTGCACATCCTGCGTGATGCCGACGATGCGGCGCGGCCGCCCGTCGGCGCGTTTCGCGACGACGCTGCCGGCGGTGCGCATCCAGCGCCACTCGCCCGAGCCATGCCGCCGGCGTACTTCGTAACTGAAGTGACTGGCGGTGCCCGCCAGTACTTCGCTGTAGCCAGCCTCGAGCTGTTCGACGTCGTCCGGATGGGTGCTGTCGACCGGCGAGATCTGTCGTGGCGGCCAATGCCGCTCGCCTTCGACGCGCGACAGTCCCATGACATCCCACCACTCGGGCGAGATGCGCACGGTGTCGTCGTCGACATGCCAGTCCCAGGCGCCGATCTGGCCCGAGGCCATCGCGAGCCGCAGGCGCTCGTGCGTGGCGGCCAGCTCCTGCTCGAGGCGGCGCGTGTCGTCGATGGACAGGCAGACGCCGCAGATCAGCCGCGCAGTCGCATCCGGATTGCGCGCACTGATCCGCGAGCGCTCGAGCACCCAGGACCAGTCGCCGCTGCGTGTGCGCACCCGGTACGCGATCTCGAACCGTGCGGTCACGCCGGCGTCCTGGCGCGCGTAGACGTCCTGCAACGCCGGCAGGTCATCCGGGTGCACCTGCCGCATCCAGCGCTCGATATGGTCGGCGCCGCCGCAGGCATCGATGCCGCGCTGCTCGAAGGCGGCCTCGCCCAGCGACGTCAGCTCGCCGGTGGAATTGTCGAGTTGCCAGACGAAGACGTCCGCGCCCCACAGCGCGGTCTCGAGCCGCAGCTCCGCGCGCGCCGAGCGCTCCAGCGCGCGCGCTTCCTGCGTGATGTCGCGGGTGTGGATGACCAGCAGCGCCGGTGCACCGCGCCGCAGCAGCCGTGTGCCCGCGATCTCGACGTGGCGGTAGCTCCCGTCGCGATGCCGCGTGCGGACCGACATCGTTTCCGAGCGCGCCTGCGAAGCGGCATTCGCGATGAACTCGCGGGTTCGCTCCAGCACGTACTCGCGGTCATCCGGGTGCAGGAACGATGCAGCCCACTGCCCGACGCGCTCCTCCGGCGAGTAACCCGTGATCGCCTCGACCGCGCCGCCGCACCACAGGATGCACTGCTCGGGATCGAGGATGGAGACCATTTCGTGCGCGCCATCGGTCAGCGCGCCGAGCAGCACCGGATCGAGCGTGGCGAGCGGATCGACATCGGGGCGCAGCTGCGCGACGTTGGTGTTCATGAGAAGCAAAGATCAGGGATCGCGTCGGCCAACGTCAAGGGGCGCTGACCTTGCGATCAGCGCCCCTCGAGAACGCAGCAGCGGACCGACCGCCGCAGTCAGCAGCGCAGGCTCAGAACTCGGCCGTCACCGAGATGCCGAACGTGCGCTGGTCGCCCATGAAGGGCGCATACGTCATAGTGCGCGCGCCGCCGGTGCCAACCAGCGCGAGCGAACTCGTGGCGTATTCTTCGTCGAACAGGTTCTTGGCCCAGACCTGCACGTCATAGCGGCCGAGCGACAGGCCCGCCGTCGCGTCGACGAGCGTGCGACCCGGCACCCAGCCGATGTTCATCTCCTCGAGATACTGCTTGGTCTGCGTCGAGACGTCGCCGCGCACGAAGAACGAACGGTCGTCGCCGAACTCCATCGAGTACTTCAGGTAGGCATTGGCATCGAACTCGGGCACGCGCTCGAGCTGGTTGCCGCCGATGTCGCCGTTCGACGGGCAGATCACGTTGTCGCACAGGAAGGCGAGTTCGAAGCGCTGCGAGCGCGCGCCGTCTTTGTACTGCGACTGGGTGTACGCGGCCGCGACGCCAGCGCTGAGCGTCTCGCTGATCGCCCAGTCCACGGAGGCTTCGACGCCGCGCACTTCGACGTCGCCCAGGTTGCCGACGATGGTCGGCACGATCGCGAAGCCGGTCGGCGAGGTGCCATCGGCGTTCAGGCGCACGGCATTGGTCTGGATGTCCTTCCAGTCCGTTGCGTAGATCGCGGCGTTGACGCGCAGGCGGCGGTCGAAGAACTCATTCTTCGTGCCGATCTCGACCGTCCAGTTCTCTTCCTGGTTCCAGGTGCGCTGGCCGAGGAAGGGCGTGTTGCCGTTGAGGCCGCCGGACTTCACGCCCTTGGCGACGTTCGCGTAGACCATGCTGTCGTCGCTGATCCGGAACGTGCCCGTGACGCGCGGCGTGAAGTAGTCGCTGTCCAGCCGGTTGACAGGGATGTTGAGCGCGTAGGAGTTCACGCCCCCGATGACCTGCCGCGGCGGCACGCCGCCGAAGAAGTCGATGGCCGTCTGCTCTTCGTCGATGTAACGGCCTTCGGCCGTCAGCTCGAAGCGACCGAAGTCGTAGCCGACGAAGAAGAACGCGCTGCGGATGGTCTCTTCGCGAATGATGTAGGTGTTGAAGCCCGCGCCACGGCCGCCGTTGGTCGGTACCGCATCGCCCGGACGCGGCCGGACGAGGTTCGGCACCAGCGGGTCCGTGGTGTTCGGCCGGCCGAACAGGTTGGCGCCGGAGTCGACGTCCTCGGTGCTCGCATACGACACGCCGAAGATGGTGCGCAGCGCTTCGCTCGGTTCCCAGGCCAGGCGCACTTCGTGGCTCTCGCCGTCGAACTGGCTGAACGTGCCCGAGGCATCGAACACGACGCCGCCGAACAGGTTCAGCGCCGGGTTGTCGAACGGCTGCTGCACGTTGACCGGGTCGCGCAGGCTGCTGCCGACGGCTTCGATCGAGGCCGTCGTGCTGCCGTACTGGTAGCTGACGCTCCAGTTGTCGACGATGGTCCAGTCGACCTTGCCGGAGAACACGGTGGTCGGGCCCTTCAGGCCGAAGGCGCGCGGGTCGACGACGACGCCCGGCGAGCGTAGCTCGCCCGGCGCGATCGTCGGCAGCGTCGGCACTTCGCCGGCGATGAAGCGGTTCTGCGCGGTGCCCGGTGCTTCGCACAGCACGAAGCCGCCGAGCGACGTCTGCCGAACCGAGCGGATCGACGCCGCAGCCGGCGCTGCGACCGCCGGACAGGCCGGGTTCGGATTCGCGGCCGTCACGGCGATGATCGTCCGCAGGTCGTTCTGCGGCGACGCGGTCAGCGTGTTGAACGGCGTCAGGCGCGCCGTGAAGCCGAACGGCAGCACCGCCGAGCGGATCGACGCGGCATAGGTCGCGTTCTGTTCCTGTTCGCGTTCGGTGCGCACGCCGAACAGGTCGATCTTCAGCCGATCCGACGGCTTGATGACGAGGCGGCCGTAGAAGGCCTGCTTGTCGTAGCCGCCGACGTTGCCATCGGTCGCAAGGCCGGCATTGGCGAGCGGGTGGTTGTTCGCCCAGGTGCCGTCGAAGTAGGAGTCGGCGTAGCCCAGGATCAGGCCGGCGCGGCCGTCCGAGGCCAGCGGCAGGTTGATGCGGAACTTGTAGTCGCGACGCTCGTCACTGCCGTAGCCGATCGACGCCTTGGCGCCGAGTTCCTCGCCGGGTTCGACCGTGACGAGGTTCAGCACGCCGGCGAACGCGTTGCGGCCGTAGAGGGCCGACTGGGGGCCCTTGATGACTTCGACCCGCTCCATGTCGAGCAGCGTCGAGTCGATCATGTAGTTGCGCTGCAGGTAGACGCCATTCAGCACCGTCGCGACGTTCTGCGTCGGCGAGGTCAGGCGCAGCTGCGTCATGCCGCGGATCACCGGCTGCGTCAGCGGGCCGGAGAACGCTTCGAGCGCGAAGCCCGGGGTCTTGGACGCGAGGTCACCGAGGTCCTCGATGCCGAGTTCCGTCAGCTGTTCGCCACTGATCGCGGTCACGGCGACCGGGATGTCCTGCAGGCGTTCCTCGACGCGGCGGGTGGTGACCGTGATCTCATCGAGCGGACCCATGGCCGCATCGGATTGGTCCTGCGCGTGTGCGGGCAGCGCAGGCAACGCCAGCGCGGCGCCGACGGCCGCGGCGAGTAAGTGTCTCGACATGCTTCAGACTCCCTTCAAACTGTTGCGAAAAAGACCCCACCCCCGCGGCTGGTCGCCACCGTCCAAACAGCGCCAGAATCTCTTTTCGGGGGACCTGTGTTGTAGAGAGCAAACAGCGGCAGGTCAAGTCCGCGAAGCGGTCAGGTCGAAACGGTAAGCATCCATAACCAGGACGTTCGCTTCCATACCTGAAAAGCATCGCGTCACGCGCGCTGCCTCGCCCGCCGCGCCGAGTGCAATGAACAACGGCAGCAGGTGTTCTTCGGTCGGATGCGCCCGGGTCGCGTGCGGTGCGCGTGCGCGGTAGTGCAGCAGCGCCTCTATGTCGGCCGCGGGGTACATCCAGCGCAGCGGCACCCAGGCACCGTGGTCGAGGCCACGGCAACCGTCGATCGCTGCAGGCACCGCTGCTGCGCGCAGCAAGGTCGCGATGCGCGCGGCCAGCTCCACGGCGGGCGGTGGCGCGTAGCGCAGGGTTTACAGCTGCGCTGGAAAGGCTGCGAAGTCGTGGATGGTGTCCGAGCGCGCCATGCCGTGCCTGCCGCGGCGAGCCATGCGACAGGAACAGCACGGGCAGCGTGGTTCAGCGCCCGACGCGCAGCAGCACGGCGGCGAGGGCGACGTTGCGGGGGTGTGAGGCGTACATGGGTGGCTCCGTGAATATGGGGTGCGTGGAGTCTTGACCTTGATATGAAAGGAATAAATGGCTCTGGAAGGCATACATTGTTGTGATTAGTGGGATAATCGGTGGCGATGGACACCCTCGCGGCGCTGCAGACCTTCGTCAAAGTCGTCGAGCTGGGCAGCTTTGCGCGTGCCGCCGGGCGGCTGGAACGGTCGACGTCGGCGGTGTCGCGCCAGATCGCGGATCTCGAGGCGCACCTCGGCGCGCGGCTGCTGCAGCGGACCACGCGCCGCCTGTCGTTGACCGACGCGGGGCAGGCGTTCTTCGAGCGCGCCGTGCAGATCGTCGCCGACCTCGACGAGGCCGAGGCCTCGGTGCGCGCGACGGCCGCCGAACTGCGCGGCCGGCTGCGCATCACCTGCGGCGTCACGTTCGGCGTGCGCTACCTCGCGCCGGCGCTTGCGCAGTTCGCGCGCCGCCACCCCGCGATCGAATTCGACCTTGATCTGTCGGACCGTCGCGTCGACCTCGTCGAGGAGGGCTTCGACCTTGGCATCCGCATCGGGTCGGTGTTGCACCAGGGCCTGATCGCGCGGCGGCTCGGCAACAGCCGCATGGTCTGCTGTGCTGCACCGGCTTATCTGTCGGCGACGCTGGAGCCGCTCGCGCATCCGGCCGACCTCGCCCGTCACCGCTGCCTGTCGTACACGCAGCTGGCGGTACCCAATTCCTGGCGTTTCCGCGACGCGCGCGGCGAGCCTGTCGAGGTGCGCGTGCCGATGGGTCATCGCGCCAACAATGGCCGGATGCTGGTGGCGCTGGCGGTCGCCGGTCTGGGTATCGCCTTCGAGCCCGATTTCATCGTTGCGCCAGAGATTCAATCTGGCCGGCTCCAAAAGGTATTGTCACCATTTCAGCCCGAAGAGGCGGCTATCTCTGCCGTCTATCCAAGCCGACGGCATCTGTCGGCAAAGGTCCGGCAACTCGTGGATGATCTCGCAGCGCAGTTCGCTGAGGCCGCGCCCTGGCGCATCGACTGAACCTGAGGAGGCTTACGCCATGATCGACCGTCGCTCCCTGCTCCAGCACAGCGCAGCCCTGCTCGCGCTCGCTGCGCTGCCAGGCCGGGCCGAGGTGCAACCGGCCCGCCGGCCGCTCGACCTGCTGTTCCTTGGCGGCACGGGCTTCCTCGGCATCCACCAGGTCGAGTACGCGCTCGCGCGTGGCCACCGTGTCACGCTGTTCAACCGCGGTCGGTCCGCGACCCAGCCCTTCGGCGGTCGCGTCGAGGTGCTGCTCGGCGACCGCGATGCGAAGGTCGGCGCGGGTCTCGGCGCGCTCGCGGGCAAGCGACGCTGGGATGCCGTCATCGACAACTCGGGCTATGTGCCGCGGCACGTGGACGACAGCGCGACGCTGCTACGGGATCGGACCCGGCGATATGTGTTCGTCTCGACGGTGGCGGTCTACGACCCCGCAGGTGGGCCGAACTACACGGAAGCATCGCCGCTGCATGCCGCGCCCACGCCCGCCACCGAGACGGTCGACGGCGGTACCTACGGACCCTTGAAGGCGGAGTGCGAGCGCGCCGCCGCGGCGGTGCTGGGGCGACGCCTGACGGTCGTCCGGCCGCCGTTCGTGTTCGGCCCGGGCGATGACACCGACCGCTTCACCTACTGGGTCGAGCGGGTCGCACGCGGTGGCGAGGCACTGGGGCCGTCGCAGCCCGACCTGCTGCTGAACTGGATCGACGCGCGCGACCTGTGCCCGTGGACCGTGCAGCTGGCCGAGCAGAACGTCGCCGGCGTCTTCAATGCAGCGGGGCCGGTCGAGCCGACGAGCTGGCGCCAGATGCTCGAGACGCTGCTGCCGCTCGCGGAGCAGCCGGCGCGCCTGCGCTGGGCCAACCCCGAGGCGCTGGCGCGTCACAAGGTCAGCCTGCCGCTGTTCTCGTCGAACACGCGCCAGCGGCGTTACGAGTCGCAGCCCGCCTACCGCGCCGGACTGCAGCCCAGGCCGCTCGCCGAAACCGCGCGCGCGACGCTAGCCTGGTGGCGCGCACAGACGGCCGAACGCCGCGCGCGAGCCGAGGGCTGGCCAACTCCCGAGCAGGAGCAGGCGGTGCTGCGGGAGAGCTGAGACGCCGATCACAGCCGCGGCGGACCGCGCGGCAGGGCATGTCAAGTTCGGGCCGGGTTTTGCCGCTAAACGAGCAGACATGAAGATCGGGACGAACATTCCCTCGCTGTTCGCGCAGCGGGCCCTGGCCGGTACTGCCACAGGGCTCGGTGAATCCCTGCGTCGCCTGTCTTCCGGCCTGCGCGTCAATTCGGCCAGCGACGACGCAGCCGGGCTCGCGATCGCCTCGCGCATGACCACCCAGCTGCGTGGTGCCAACCAGGCGGCACGCAATGCCAGCGACGGCATTTCGCTGCTGCAGACGGCCGAAGGGGTGCTCGGCAGCGTTGCGACGAACCTGCAGCGCGCCCGCGAGCTCGCAGTGCAGGCGGCCAACTCGACCAACTCGCCGAGCGACCGCCAGGCCCTGACGTATGAGTTGCGCCAGCTGATGACGGAGATCAACCGCGCCTCTTCCAGCGCGGAGTTCAACGGGCAGAAGATCTTCGCGCAGAACGGCGGCTCGATCGGCGGCGACGTCAACCAGCGCGCCGTGGTCGATGGCCTGCGCCTCGGCTGGCTGGAAGAGGCCGAGTCACTGGTGCGCAACTACTACGGCATCCAGGGCGATGGCGCTGCGATGCAGGTCGACATCACCGTCGACAGCGACGGCGCCGGCGGCACTGCCGCATTCGTCGAGGCGGCGGTCGGCGGGCAGCCGGGCGGGCGGGGCACGAACCTGCGCCTGTCGATCGACATGGCTGACTTCACGCCACCCAACCTGCCGAACGGCGGCAACGCGCCCTACTACAACGACCGCGTGATTGCGCATGAAATGGTGCACGCGGTGATGGCGCGCGCCACCAACTGGGAATCGCTGACCAGCACGTCGATGTGGTTCGTCGAGGGCGTGGCGGAGTTCATCCACGGCGCCGATGAGCGCGTCGCCGCCGACATCGCCGGCGCCGCGGGCGCCACGCTGAACGATCGCATCGATGCCGTCGTCGACGAGATCGCGACGTGGTCGCTGACGTCGGTCGACTACTCCGCGGGCTACATCGGCGTCCGCTATCTGCATGACAAGCTCAAGTCGGCGGGCTATGGCGGCGGCATCCGCGATTTCATGGTGCATCTGAACGGCGCGGGCGCGCCGACGATGGACCAGGCGATGACGCACTTCTTCGGCGGCGGCTACACCCAGTCGAGTTTCCTCGCCGAAGTGCAGGCCGACTCCGGCAACGGGCTCTCGAATGGCGTGATGTTCGTCAACAACCGGATGAACCTCGCCAACGAGGACACCGGCGCCGTCGGCGGCCTCGACGCGGACTTCGGGCCCGTGCGCACGGCGACCAGCATCCTGCCCAATGTCGGCACCACTTATGGCGAGGACGTGCTGAGCGGATTCGCGGAGACCTGGCAGGTGCTCGTGCGTGGCACGACGGCCTCGCGTACCGCGTCGCTGCAGGTCGGTGCCCAGGTCGGCGAAACGAACACGCTGCAGTTCGGCGCGCTGTCATCCGAGGCGCTGGGACTGAACCAGCTCGACCTGCTGCAGAACGCCCGCGTTGCGATCGTGCATATCGACGAGGCGCTCGAGTACCTGAACGGCCAGCGCGCCGTCGTCGGCGCGCAGCTGTCGCGCCTCGAGCAGACGATAAGCAACCTGCAGGCCTCGGCCGAGGCGACGGCATCGAGCCGGTCGCGCATCCTCGATGCGGACTATGCAACCGAGACGGCAAAGCTCGTGCGCTCGCAGATACTGCAGCAGGCCGGCAGCGCCGTGCTCGCCCAGGCCATCGTGCAGCCGCAGCTGGTCCTCAGCCTGCTGCGCGCCTGAGCGACCCTTGCGACCCCGCCGGGCCCGCACCTAAACTTCGTGCGGGCCGCGGGTGTAGTTCAATGGTAGAACTGTAGCTTCCCAAGCTACTAACGTGGGTTCGATTCCCATCACCCGCTCCATCCAGGTCAGCACGGTGGTCGGCGCGATTGACTGTTGAGATATCATCGCCGCCATCATGAACGACACGATCCGTACCGAGTCCCAACCGTCGCAGACGTTGCCCGATCGTCTGAGCGTCGATCCTTCGAGCCGTTACTACGACGAAGCGGTGCTCGCACGCAACGTCGGCATTCGCTTCAATGGCGTCGAATACAACAACGTCGAGGAATACTGCATATCCGAGGGGTGGATCCGCACCTCGTTCGGCAAGACCCTCGATCGACGCGGCAAACCTTTGACCGTCACCCGCAAGGGCGTAGTCGAGCCGTACTTCAAGGACTGATAGAATTTTCCGCGAGCGCGCGGGTGTAGTTCAATGGTAGAACTGTAGCTTCCCAAGCTACTAACGTGGGTTCGATTCCCATCACCCGCTCCAGATCTCCCGACCCCCGCTGGAACGCATCCCCGCTGGAGTAACGATCATCATGAAGCTCCTACTCGGACTCCTCGTCTGGCTGCTGTTGCTGGCGGTTTCCTGGCCACTCGCGCTGGCGGCGCTGGTGCTGTGGCCGGTCGTCTGGCTGCTGTCGCTGCCGTTCCGCGCGGTCGGCATCGCGGCGTCGGCGGCGCTCGCGCTGCTGCGCGCGCTGCCGTTCCTGCCGGTGCGCCTGTTGAGTCGATGACCAACGCCGACGACGCCGCTGCGCTCGCGCAGTGGAACCGCAACAAGTACTCGCTCTATGCCGATCTCGGCATCGCCGCGCTGTTCTTCATTCTCGTGAAGCTGACGGACGACCTGCCGCTGTCGGCGCTGCTCACGGCCGGCGCCGGCCTCGCGCTCGTCGTCGTGCAGCGTTTCGTCAAGGTCGACCTGCTGGGCGGCCTCGCGATGTTCGGCGTGTTCGTGCTGCTGCTGTCGGCGGCGTTCTCGTACGCCTTCGACAGCGACTGGGCGGTCAAGCTCAAGAGCACCTTCCTCGGCCTGCTGATCGCCGCGCTGATGTTCGGTGATGGCCTGCTGCGCGGCGGGCGCTACTTCGGGCTGCGCCTTGGTCGCTATATGCCGCATCCGATCGATCCGCGGCGGCTCGCGATGGGCATGGGCATGCTGGGTCTCGTGATGGCGGGGCTGAACACCTTTATCGCGGTCTTCCTGTCGAAGGAAATCTGGCTCTACTACACGACCTTCGGTGACCTCGTCGTCAGCATGCTGCTCGTGTTCGCGGTGATTCGCTACGCGCGGCTGCCGGAAGCCGACCATGGGTAAGTGGACGCGCCGCGCGATGCTCGCCACGGGCGGCGTCGTCGGCGGCGCCCTGCTGGTAGGGGTCGGCGTGGTCGCGTTCGCGCCGAATCGCCTCGCGTTGCGGCCCGATGCGGCCAAGGGCCAGCTCGCGACCTGGGTGCGGCTCACTCCGCAGGGCGAGGTCATCGCGATCGTGCCGCACGCGGATCTCGGCCAGGGGACGCACACGGCGCTTGCGATGATGCTGGCCGAGGAGCTCGATGCCGACTGGGCGCGCGTGCGCGTCGAGGAGGCGCCTGCGACCGACGACTACGCGAACGGATCGGCGTTGCGCGGCTTTCTCGGCGGCGCGGTCACGATCCCGCGCGTGCTGGAACGTGGCGTCGACTTTTCCGCCTTCAAGCTGATGCAGCTGCTCGATTTCCAGATCACGGGCGGCAGCGTCAGCGTGCGCGGCACGGGCTGGTACGCGATGCGCATCGCCGGCGCCGCTGCGCGCGACATGCTGCTGCGGGCCGCGGCGGCGCGCTGGAACGTGCCCGTTGCGGAGCTGGCGACGCGCGACTCGCAGGTGCTGCACGCCGCCAGTGGCCGCGCGCTCGGCTACGGCGAGCTGCTGGACGCCGCCGCGCAACTCGACCCGCCGCAGCATCCGCCGCTGAAGGCGCCCGCCGAGTACCGCATCGTCGGCACGCGCCGCGCGCGTTTCGACGTGCCGGCCAAGGTCGATGGCAGCGCCGTCTATGCCGCCGACGTGCGGCTGCCCGGGATGCTGCATGCGGCGCTGCGCGCGGCGCCCGTGTTCGGTGGCAGGTTGGAATCGGTCGATCCGGCGCCGGCCCTCGCGCTGCCCGGCGTGCGCCGCGTCGTCGAGCTCGAGCAGGCGGTTGCCGTCGTCGCGCAGACGACCTGGCAGGCGCAGGCGGGCCTCGCCGCGCTCGAGCCACGCTTCAGCAGCGCGGGTCATGACGCGTTCAGCAGCGAATCGTGGTTCGCCGCGCAGCAGCAGGCCCTGCTCACGGAACGCGGCGACAAGGACCACGCCATCGGCGATGCCGACGCGGCGCTGGCCGCGGGCACGCGGCGCATCGAGGCGGAGTATCGCGTGCCTTTCCTGTACCACGCGACCATGGAGCCGATGTCCGCCACGGTGCAGATCGCGGACGGGCGCGCCGAGATCTGGACGGGCGTGCAGGATCCGCTGCAGACACGGCGACGCGTCGCGAAGGTCAGCGACATCGATCCGGAGCGCGTGACGGTGCACAACCACCCGAGCGGCGGCGGCTTCGGGCGCCGCATGCCGAACGAAGGCGACTACGTCGAGCAGGCGACCCGGATCGCGATGGCGGTCGCGCCCGCGCCGGTCAAGCTGCTGTGGAGCCGCGAAGAAGACGCGCGCCACTGCTTCTACCGGCCGGCTGTCAGCGCGCGCTTCGCCGGCAGCGTCGACGCGAATGGCGCGCCGCTCGCCTGGCGCGGTCGGTACACCGGCCGCAGCGAAGGCGCGGCGGCGCATCCGCTCTACGACATCCCGAACCAGGACATCCGCAGCGTGCCGATGCAGAGCCATGTCCCCGAGGGCCCGTGGCGCTCGGTGGCGTACTCGCAGCACGGCTTCTTCGTCGAGTGCTTCGTCGATGAACTGGCGCAGGCCGCCGGCGCAGACCCGCTCGAGTTCCGGCTCGCGCATCTGGGCGCGCGCCCGCGCCACCGGGCGGTGCTGGAGCGCGTGGCCCAGCTGTCAGGCTGGCGCACATCGCCGCGCGCGACTGTCGACGCCGTCGCGGGCCTGCGCCGCGGTCGCGGTGTCGCGCTTGTCGACAGCTTCGGCAGCATCGTCGCCGAGGCGTGCGAAGTTGCGGTCGCCACCGATGGCACGCTGCGGGTCGAACGCGTCTGGGCCGCGGTCGATTGCGGCATCGTCGTCAATCCCGACACGGCGCGCGCGCAGATCGAGGGTGGCGTCCTGTTCGGCCTGTCGGCAGCGCTGGGCGAGCAGATCACGGTCGAGGCGGGGCGCGTCGTGCAGGGGAACTTCCACGACTATCCGCTGCTGCGCCTGCCGGAGTCGCCTGCGATCGCGGTCGAGTTCATCGCGTCGACCGCCGCGCCGGGCGGGCTGGGCGAGCCCGGCACGCCGCCGATCGCGGCGGCGCTCGCGAATGCGGTCTTCGCCGCGACCGGTGTGCGCGTCAGGTCGTTGCCGCTGTCGGCGAACGCTGCGCTCAGTGCGACACAGCCCGCAGCGTCGTAGCGCGCGGGGCCTTGCCGTCGGCCGCGCGCGCCGCGGCCTTGCCGTCCACCTGATATCGCGTCACCAGGTCGAACAGCTGCTGGCTCTGGTCGGCCATCGAGCGGCTGGCCGCGGTGGCTTCCTCGACCAGCGCCGCGTTGCTCTGCGTGATCTTGTCCAGGTGCGTGATCGCCGAGTTGATCTGGTCGATGCCCGAGGACTGCTCGTGCGTGGCCGCGGCGATCTCCACGACGATCTCCGCGACCTTGCGGACGGCTTCGACGATCTCCTGCAGCGTGTTGCCCGAGCGCGTCACGAGCGACGAGCCTGATTCGACCCGGCGCAGGCTGTCGGAGATCAGGTTCTTGATCTCCTTCGCCGAATCCGCGCTGCGCTGCGCCAGGGTCCGGACCTCGGCTGCCACGACCGCGAAGCCGCGACCCTGTTCGCCGGCGCGCGCGGCTTCGACAGCGGCGTTGAGCGCCAGCAGGTTGGTCTGGAAGGCGATGTCGTCGATGACGAGGATGATCTCGGCCATGCGACGGCTGGCTTCGGTGACGCTGCTCATGGCTTCGATCGCCTGACGGGCGACAGCGCCGCCGTCGTCGGCGGTCTGGCGCGCTTCGACCGCGAGTTCCTTGGCGCGCGTGGCGTTGTCCGCCGTCTGCGCGACGGTCGAGGTGATCTCCTCGATGCTGGCGGCGGTTTCCTCGAGGCTCGCGGCCTGTTCGCTGGTGCGGCGCGACAGGTCGTCGTTGCCGCTCGCGATGTCCGACGTGCCGCGCTGGATCTCCTGCGCCGCGCCCTGCATCGTCGATACCAGTGACGTGAGATCGTCAGCCAGCCGGTTGATGCCCTCGCTGATGCGCAGGAACACGCCGCTCTTGCCCTCGACGGCGATCCGCTCGCGCAGGTCGCCGGCGGCGACCGCGTCGACGACGCGCTGCACTTCTTCCTCGGTGCGCACTTCCTCGGTGCGGTCGGCCCATTCGACCACCGTGCCGATGTGCTGGCCCGCGTCGTCCCGCACCGGGTTCGCAATGATGCGGAAAGTGCGTCCGCCGATCTTCAGGTTCGACGTGAACGTCTTTGACAGTGTCGCGAGCAGGTTGCGCTGGTGCGCCGGGTTGCGGTGGAACACGTCGATGTTGGCACCCATCAGCCGGTCGACGTCGAAGCCTGCGAGGTCCTTGCGGATGTCCGCCTGCGCGCGGCGCATCATGTCGCGCACCGTCTGGTTCATGTAGACGATGTTCAGGTCGCGGTCGGCGACCATGACGTTGGTCGAGACATTGTCGAGCGCCTGACGGATGCGCACGTTCTCGGCCGCGATCCGCGCCTGCTCCTCGGCGCGGGCGCGCTCGGCAGCCTCGCGCTGCACCTGCTCGGTCAGGTCCTCCCACTCGACGACCGTGCCCGTATGGCGCCCGTCGGCATCGTGGATCGGGTTGGCGATGATCCGGAAGCTGCGGCCGCCGATCTGCAGCTGCGAGACATGGGTCTTCTGCAGCGCGCCCAGCAGCGAGCGCTGATGCGCGGGATTGCGGTGGAACACGTCGATGTTCGCGCCGAGCAGCGCGTCGGTGCGGAAGCGGGGCAGGTCCTTGCGGATATCGGCTTCGGCGGCGCGCATCATCTCCTGCACGGTGCCGTTCAGGTAGATGATGTTCAGGTTCTCGTCCGCGATCATCACGTTGGTGCGCGTCGCGTCCAGCGCGGCGCGGATCCGCGGATCTGTGCTGCTGCGTCCCCGTGACCAGAGGTGGTACGCCACAGCGCCAGCCAGCAGCCCCGTCAGCGCTGCAACCACAATTGAGATGCCCATGTTCGTCCTCGCCGTATTGCCGCGGTCTTCGTGACCCCGTATCCATTAACGGCCGGCGCGGGAGGTTGTTGCGAGAACTGGATCACATGGACCCAGGATTCCGGGTTTCCATGACGGGTGTTCGCGGTGTGGAAAACTCAGCCGGTCGATGCCAGCGGCGCATCCGCGACGCCGGTCAGCGTCTGCAGCAGGTCGGCGAGCGGCTCTGGACGGCCGACTGCCCAGCCCTGCACGAACTGCACGCCGATGTCCGCCAGCCGGGTCCGCAGCGCCACGGAGTCGACGAACTCCGCGATCGTCAGGATGCCCATGCTGTCCGCGAGCTGCACAATCGCCTGCACCAGCGCCCGCGAGCGCGCATCGGTTGCGACATCGCGCACGTAGGAGCCATCGAGCTTGATGGTCGAGACGTGCAGCGACTTCAGGTACGACAGCGAGTTAACGCCGGTGCCGAAGTCGTCGACGGCGAACCGCACCCCCTCGCGATTGAGGCGGTCGATGAAGCGCTGCAGCGCCTCGAGACTGGACGCTGCGGCCGATTCGGTGATCTCGAACGTCAGCTGGTCGGGCGGGATGCGCTGCTCGCGCAGCTGCTCGATGACCCAGTCGGCGAACCCGGGCGCGCCAATGGTGGGCCCGCTCAGGTTGACGGAGAAGTTGAACGGCAGGCGCTTGGCGTCGCCGACTGCGGCGCGCATCTGCCGGAAGGCGCGCGCGACGACCCGCCGATCGAGTTCCGGCAGCAGCTGATAGCGCGCGGCGGCGGACATGAACTCGCCGGGCTCCACGATGCGGCCGCCGGCGGTCTCGAGGCGGACGAGGAATTCGTACGTGGTCGGCAGCGAGGTGTTCAGCAGCGGGACGATCGGCTGGGCGTACAGCACGATGCGGTCCGATTCGAGCGCGCTGCTCAGCAGCCGCACGGCATCGATATCTTCGTGCCGCTGCACCATGCTGGCGTCGGTGGTCTCGTAGGCTTCGACGCGATTGCGGCCGCGATCCTTGGCGGCGCGGCACGCGAGTTCGGCGTCGGTCACGGCCTGGTCGGCGTCGAGCGCATGGGCCGACCGCACTACCACGCCCCAGGACATCGACAGGCCATCGCCGGCGCCGTAGATCTTGTGCGCCTCGGTTTCGAATGCGGTGCGGATCCGCTCGGCCACGGCCTTCGCTGCGTTGACGTCATGGTTCGGCAGCGCGAGGACGAAACGGTCGCCGGAGATCCGGCAGCCGACGCCGCGCGACGTCGCGATCTGGCGGCGGATCACGTGCGCGGCATGCGCGATCGCCTGGTCGCCGGCGGCCATGCCGCGGGCGTTGTTCAGCAGGTGCAGTCGGTCGATGTTGCCGTAGAGCATGGCGACCGGCGCGTCGCGCCGGGCGCTGGCGCCGATGCGCTCGACCCGTCGGCTGAAGCCTGACCAGGCCATAAGGCCTGTGGCCGTATCCCGGTCGCGCAGCATGCGTCTCGAAATCGTCTCAGCGAGGCCGCGCATGGCTTGCAGCGCGCTGTTGCCGAAGGCCGAGTCCTTGGCGCGCTGCACGGCGATCAAAATGCCGACGGGTCGCTGCGAGTGCACCGCGACCGGCAGCGCGAGCACGCGCCCGACCACGGGGCCGTCGCGCAGAAGCCTGACCTTGTTGCTGAGCACGCGACTGCGTTGATCGACGACGCGGTCGACCAGCACGGCGTTCAGCGAGGCAATCTGTGCTTCTGCAAACTGCTTGGCCGACGCGCTGCGCGCCCAGATCCGTCGCACACCGCCGGTCGCGGTCAGCAGCGCGATCGCGGCGCAACCCATGCGCACGCCGGTCGCGCGCAGCAGCGCGTCGGTGCGCGAGCCGAAGCGCCCGGCGGCGGGATCGCCAGGATCGGATACGTCCGTGTCGGAGACCACAGTGCCTCGTCGGTTCGCCGCTGGTTTGCGGCATCAGGGAGAACGTTAGGGACAGTGCCTTGCCGGTCGCGTGCGCGCGTTCAACAAAACAACGACCGGCCTGTGCAAAACGCGTTGATCTGAGAACTGCGTCACGGGTCGTCCGCGCGCACCGGCCAGTAGCGCTCGCTGCCGTCCGAGTAGAACTCGGCGCGCAGCGGCATCTCGTCGCCCGCGGCGAACTTGCGCTTGCCGACGAAGACCTGCACCTCGCGGCCGTCGGCGAGCGCAACGCGCGCGATCTTGTCGTTCTGCGCGACGACCGTTCCCGTCACTTGTCGCTGCGCCTGCAGCGTGCCCGGATCCTTCGCGGACCACCACAGCAGCAGCGGCGCGACGAACAGGCTGACCGCGATCACGCGGGCCGCGAAATGGCCGCGCGCAAATCCGTCGGGAGCCGCCATCGCGCCGCCTCAGAACACTTCGAACAATCCGGCCGCGCCCATGCCGCCGCCGATGCACATCGTCACGACGACGTACTTCGCGCCGACGCGCTTGCCGGCGAGCAGTGCGTGGCCCACCAGGCGCTGGCCGCTCATCCCATAGGGGTGCCCGACCGCGATCGCGCCACCGTCGATATTGAGCCGCTCATCCTGGATGCCGAGCCGGTCGCGGCAGTACAGCACCTGCACGGCGAAGGCCTCGTTCAGTTCCCACAGCCCGATGTCGGCCACCGTGAGGCCCGCGCGCTGCAGCAGCTTTGGCACTGCGAACACCGGACCGATGCCCATCTCATCCGGCTCGCAGCCGGCGACCGCGAAGCCGCGGAACGCGCCCAGCGGCGTGAGTCCCTGTTGCGCGGCGAGCTTTGCATCCATGACGACGCAGGCGCCCGCGCCATCGGAGAACTGGCTGGCATTGCCGGCCGCGATGACGCCGCCGGGCGTGACGCTGCGGATCTTCACGAGCGCTTCGACCGTCGTGCCCTCGCGCAGGCCTTCGTCGACAGCCACCGTCAGCTTCTTCGTGAACAGGCGACCGCTGTCCTTGTCGACGCCCGCCATCGTGGTTTCGATGGGCGCAATCTCGGCGGTGAAGTGTCCAGCCGCCTGCGCCGCGCAGGCACGCTGCTGGCTGCGCGCGCCGTACTCGTCCATCCGCTCGCGCGGGATGCCGTAGCGCTGCGCGACGATCTCGGCGGTCTCGAGCATCGACAGATACAGCTCGGGCTTGTGCTTGCGGATCCAGGCTTCTTCGGCCATGTGGCGATTGACCTCGCCCTGCACGCAGGAAATCGATTCGACGCCGCCCGCGACGTAGGCTTCGCCTTCGCCGGCGAGGATGCGCTGCGCCGCGAACGCGATAGTCTGCAGGCCGGAAGAGCAGAACCGGTTCAGGGTGACGCCCGCGACCGAGACGGGCAGCCCGGCGCGGATCGCGGCCTGGCGGGCGATGTTGTTGCCGGTCGCGCCCTCGGGCAGCGCGCAGCCGAGCAGCACGTCCTCGATGCGCGCCGGATCGACGCCGGCGCGGTCGACGGCGGCCCGCACGACGTGGCCGGCGAGCGTCGCGCCGTGCGTCATGTTGAAGGCGCCGCGCCAGGACTTCGCGAGCGGCGTGCGCGCCGTCGATACGATGACTGCTTCGCGCGTCATGACTTGTCTCCCTTCCAGGTGCTGAAGCGCCCGCCGGACATGGCGAGCTTCTCGAGCAGCGGCGCTGGCTTCCAGAAGCCCGGGTCACCGTGCGGGTTGCGGCCGAGGCGCCGCATCCGCTGCATCACGTCGTACAGGCCGCTCTGTTCGGCCCAGAACATCGGCCCGCCGCGCCAGACGGGGAAGCCATAGCCGGTCAGGTACACCATGTCGATGTCGGACGAGCGCTGCGCGATGCCTTCGGCAAGGATGTGCGCGCCTTCGTTGACCAGCGACAGCAGCAGGCGATCGATGATTTCCGTCTTCGTGATCGCGCGCGGCGCGAGGCCGATCTCGGCGCGGTACTTCGTGATCAGGTCGTCGACGACCGCGGATGGATACGCGGCGCGATCGCCGGGGCGGTAGTCATACCAGCCGGCGCCGGTCTTCTGGCCGTAGCGGCCGAGCGCGCAGAGCCGGTCGCCGATCTTCGAGTAGAACATCTGCGGCTGCTCGGCGTAGCGACGCTGGCGGATGTGCATGCCGATGTCGTTGCCAGCGAGGTCGCTCATCCGGAACGGGCCCATCGCGAAGCCGAAGCCCTCGACGGCCTGGTCGACTTGCTGCGGGCTTGCGCCCTCGTCGAGCAGCAGGAAGGCCTGGCGGGAATACTGCTCGATCATCCGGTTGCCGATGAAGCCGTCGCAGACGCCCGAGACGACGCCGGTCTTCTTCAGCGTCTTCGCGAGCTTCATGGTCGTCGCGAGCACCTCGTGCGACGTGAGCTTGCCGCGCACGACTTCGAGCAGCTTCATGATGTTCGCGGGGCTGAAGAAATGCGTGCCGATGACGTCGGCCGGGCGCTTCGTGACCGCCGCAATGCGGTCGACGTCGAGCGTCGACGTGTTGGTGGCGAGGATCGCGCCCGGCTTCAGCGTGGCATCCAGCGTCTGGAACACTTTTTCCTTGACGCCCATGTCTTCGAACACCGCTTCGATCGCGATGTCGACATCGGCGATCGCGGCGTAGTCGGTGACCGGTGCCAGCAGCTGCATCTTCTGCGCGACCTGCTCGGGCTTGATGCGGCCCTTCTTGGCCTGGCCTTCGAAGGTCTCGCGGATCTTCGCGACTCCGCGCTCCAGCGCATCGGCCTTCAGGTCGAGCAGCGCCACCGGGATGCCGGCGTTGATGAAGCAGATCGCGATGCCGCTGCCCATCGTCCCGGAGCCGATCACCGCGGCGCGCTTGATGTCGCGCGGGCGCGTGCTGTCCGGCAGATCGGCGATCTTCGCCGTCGCGCGCTCCGCGAAGAACGCGTGCCTCAGCGCGAGCGACACCGGGGTATTGAACAGTTCCATGAACAGTTCGTACTCGCGGTCCATGCCGGCATCGAACTCGAGCGTTGCCGCGGCGGCGACGGCGTCGATGCACTTCAGCGGTGCCGGGTAGGGCGCAAAGGCGGCACGCGCCGTGTTGCGCGCGAACTGCAGCAGGGCCTCGAGGCGGGGCTCGCGCAGCTCGCGGTCGCGGGCGCGCGGCCAGCCCGCGGCGCGCTGCGCGGCATCGCCGGCCTTGCCGAGCACGAGCGCGCTGGCGGCGGCGACGACGTCCGAGTCGACGACCGCATCGAGCAGCGGCGAGCCGGCGAACAGTTTCACTGGCAGCGGTTCGCCGCCCAGGATCACGTTCAGCGCATTCTCGACGCCGATCAGCCGGGGCAGGCGTTGCGTGCCGCCCGCGCCGGGCAACAGCCCGAGCTTGATTTCAGGCAGGCCGAGCTTTGCGCTCGCAAGCGCCACGCGATAGTGGCAGCCCATCGCCAGTTCGAGGCCGCCACCGAGCGCGACGCCACTGATCGCCGCGCAGACCGGTTTTGGCGACGCATCGAGGGCCGCGATCGTGGTGCGCAGCGTTCCTGCCGTGGCGGCGTCGGGATTGCTGAACTCGCGGATGTCGGCGCCGGCCGAGAAGCTGTCGCCACCGTGGATCATGATGCCCTGGACGCTGCCATCGGCCGCGGCGCGATCGAGCGCGTCGACGAGGTCCATGCAGAGTTGGCGTCCCAGGCTGTTCACGGGCGGGTTGGCCATCTTCAGGATGGCGACGCCCCCGGATACGGAGTAGTCGACGAGACTCATTGCGCTATCCTCCTGCTCGAGGGGGAAGTTTCTCATGAAACCAGGCGCTGGGCTGTGCTCCGAGGTCGCAGAACTGTTCGCGGCGCTGCAGCGCCACTACGGGGAGAAGGACTTCGCCGCCGTGCGCGGCCTCTGGTTGCCGGACCTCGTGACGCCGTTCTATATCGCCGAAGAACACGGCGAAGTCATGCAGTCCTGGGAGCAGATCGAGCGCTACTGGCGCATGACCTCGGAGTCGCTCGCGCATCTGCGCGCGCGCTTCGAACCACGGACCTGCGTGCCGCTGGCCGGCGCGCAGCAGCTGGTGTACTTCGACCTGACCTGGCTCGCGCGCGTTGGCAGCACCGCGCCGGTCGCGGGCACGCTGCGCGCGGTGGCGATCTGCGAGCAGACGCCCGCGGGCTGGCGCATCCGCGCGTGGATCGAGGCACCGCTCGCGCCGATCGTCTACATGCGCGCGCTCTACGAGGGCGTCGCGCGGCAACTCACCATCGACGGCAAGGGGGAGGAGATCAGCCCATGAAAATGCACCGACACCAAGGCGCAGGCGTTGCGCTGGCCAGTCTGCTGGCGGCCACCCTGCTGGCGGCACCGCTTGCCCGCGCGCAGTTGCTTGCGGGCGAAGAAGTCCGCGAGGGCGAGGCGGCGATCGAATGGGGTGCCAAGGCGACCTGCGGCACCACGGAAGAGGGCGTGACGCGCTATGGCATGTGGGAAGGGCGGCTCTACAGTCGCGCGCCCGCCGAGCGTGACCGCCTGATCTTCGCCGTGATCGGCATCAACACGCGGCAGTGCGCGCGCGTCACGGATCCGCAGCGCGGCATCGGCTTCCGCAGCGTGTCGCGCGAGATCATGGTGTACCTGGATCCCGCGACCGGCGAGATCATCGACCAGTGGAAGAATCCGTGGACGGGCGAGACGGTCGACGTGATCCACGTTGCGAACGACCCGGTCAACATGCGCGCGCCGACGCACGCCGTGCGCGCCGACGGCACGCCGCATCGCATTTCGTTCCGGCGCTACGACGACACGCTGGTGGCCTCGAGCGAAGTGCCGTTGTTCTACGAGAATCCGCTGACCGGCGACTACCAGGAGTACGTCGGCGGCCAGTACCACGCGATGGAGATCTTCAACACCTACTATCGCGCGGCGGACTTCCTCGACGCGAAGCGCAAGCGCATCGGCGAGTCGCGGATTTCCTGGCAGCGGATCTCGGGCTGGCTGCCGTGGATGAAAATGCGCGATCGTCCGGGGCTGATGGTCTTCAATGCCACCGGCTTCTCGACGTTCGACGACAGGAAAATCCCGCCCAAGTTGCGGCAGATCCTCGAGACGCGTTACCCGACCTATCTCGCGCCGCCGCCGCTCGACGACGCGCGGCCGAACGAGACGACCTGGACGATCACCAAGAAGGCGATCGACGAAAAGCGGGCGCGCGAAAGGCGCTAGCGATTGACTGCGGCGCTCACTCGACGCGCGCGCGCGTGAACGCCGGCGCCGTGTCGCGCCGGTAGGGCCAGGGCTCGCTGCCGAGGCTGCGCATCAGTTCGCGCAGGAAGGCGTCCTGGCGGCGCCGTGCCGGCACGATCGGGATGCCGCGGTTCAGGATCGCGAAGTACACCGTGCCATGGCGCGGGCTGCGGATCGCGCCGGCGAGCGCGCAGGCGCCGTAATCGCCGTAGGTGCCGGTCTTGCCGACAACGTGACCGGCTTCGCCGGGGCCGGCAAGCCGCGCGCGCAGCGTGCCGTCGTCGATGCCGGCGACCGGCAGCACGTCGGGCAGCGCATGTCCGGCGCGGGCGAGATCGGCCTCCAGCGCGCGGATCAGCCTGACGGTGACGCGCGGGCTCAGGCGGTTGCGCGGATTCACGCCGGCGCCATCACCGAGCACGATCTCGGCACGCTGCTCCGCCGGCACGAGCTCGCGCGCGAGCCGCTCGACGGTGGTGATGCCGCCCGCCGCATCCGCGAAGGGTCGGAACACGTTGTTGGAGTAGTCGTTCAGCGCCTTGACCATCGGCAGCAGGGGCTGCGACCGATGCACGGCGAGCGGTCGCGGTGCGGCGCCCGCCGTCGGGGCCGTGCCGGCCGTCACCGCGCCCCAGCGCAGGGCGGGCGCCGCAGGCGCGCTGGTCAAGGTGCCGCCACCCGCGTGGCCGCGCACGGCCGACCAGGCCGCGGTCGGCACTTTGCCGGTCAGCGCATCGCGCAGCCGGGTGTCGGGCGTCGTCGGCTGCCAGTTGAAGGTCAGTGGTCCGCGCACGCGCAACGCGCCGTCGACGCGCTCGATGCCGAGTTCGCGCAGGCGCAGCAGCACCAGCAGCGCGTTCTCGTCGACGAAAAACGGATCGCCGCCCGCTTCGACCAGCAGATCGCCGCGCAGCGCGCCATCGCGGATCTCGCCCGTCGTCGCGAACGTCGTCACGAAGCGGTGGTTCGGCCCCAGCCGACGCAGCAGCGCAAGTGTCGTCGGGATCTTGGAGATCGAGGCAGGATGCACGGCCCGAGCGGCAACCTGCTCGAGCAACACGGTGCCATCGGCGGCCTCGACATACACGCCCTGGTCTGCGCCGAGCGTTGCGCGCGCGATGCCGGCGAGGTCCGGTGCGCGCGCGGGGGCGCGATCGAGCGCGAGCGCGCCCTGTGCCAGTGTGGCCAGACCAAGCAGGCAAATATGCAGGAGAGGGGCGCGGTACAAGCTTCCTCCGGATTGACCGACATTATCATCCGTAACGGGCGCGTTTTCGACGGGCGCGGCGCCGACGTCGGGCGCCATCGCGGAAACCACGGATCAGTCGGCCGCGCGGCTCACTCTGCCGTCTGCGTCAGGCGCGGCCA
>CAZPJE010000282.1:0-3475 GCA_964586725.1 uncultured Steroidobacteraceae bacterium
CGAGATGTGTTCTCCGGCGGCCATGAGCTGCCTCGCCGCCTCAAACGCCACGACGCCACCGAACGAGAAGCCGCATAGCGCATACGGGCCGCGCGACTGCTGGTCGCGGATCAACCTCACATACTCTGCGGCCAGACGCTCGACGCTGGGTTCGTCGCTGCTCGCAGCCTCTTCAGGGCGCAGCATGATCAGCTCGCTGGGCACGTGAAGGCCGAGCACGCGCGCCTTGCCGTCCAGCTGGTCGGCGAGCGTCTGGTACAGCGACACGCCGCACAGGCAGAACAGGTTCGGGACGCCCTGCGACGCGTTGAGCGGAATCAGCGCTCCGACGCTGTCGGCGATGGGGCTCTGCAGCGCGATCCGCAGCGTTTCGACCGTCGGGTGCCGAAACAGGGTGGCCAGGCTGCACTGCACGCCAAGGTCCGTGCGGATGCGATTCACAAGCTGCACGGCCAGTAGCGAGTGCCCACCGATATCGAAGAAATTGTCCGTGACGCCGAACGCCTCGACGCCGATCGTGTCGCGCCACGCTTCCCACAGCACTCGTTCGGCCCGGTCACGGGGCTCGACCCGCAGGCAGGCGTTCGCGTCTGCAGACGACGGGCGCGGCAGGGCTGCCCGGTTCACCTTGCCGTTGGGCGTCAGCGGAATCGCATCGACGAACACGATGTGCTGCGGCAGCATGTAGTCGGGCAGCCAGGCACGCAGCGCCGCCCGTACCGACGTTGCATCCGGGCCTGCCGGGTCTCGCACGGCGTAGGCAGTCAGCCGCACGTCGCCGGCGCGCAGTTCGACGCCGAGCACAGCGGCGTCGCTGATGCCCGGTATCTCGCGCAGTCGTGATTCGATCTCGCCAGGCTCGATGCGGTGGCCGCGGATCTTCAGCTGGCTGTCGCTGCGGCCCAGATGCTCGATCAGTCCGTCGTTGCGCAGCCGGCCGCGATCGCCGGTCCGATACAGCCGACCGGCGCGGCGATCACGGGAGTAGCGGTTCGGAATGAATCGTTGGGCGGTCAGTTCGGGTTGTCCGAGGTAGCCGAGCGCGAGGCAGTCGCCACCCAGGTGGATTTCGCCCGGCACGCCGATCGGGCAGAGGTTGCCGGCGTCGTCGAGCACCAGCACTTGCGCATTGGCAATCGGGCGGCCGATCGGAATCCGCCCCGACTCGACGGCTTCGACCCGATGGCAGGTCGCCCAGACCGTCGCCTCGGTCGGGCCATACATGTTCCACACTTCTGCACAGCGGCCGATGAGGCCGATGGCGAGCTCACGGGGCAGGGCCTCGCCGCCGACCAGCGCGCGCAGTTCCGGTGTGCCGCGCCAGCCGCTGTCGACCAGCAGGCGCCAGGTCGAAGGAGTCGCCTGCATGATGGTGATGCGACGGCGCGTCAGCAGCTGCTGCAGTTGTTCGCCGTCGTTCTGCTCTGCCGTGGTCGCGAGCACGATCTTCGCGCCGATAAACAAGGGCAGCAGCAATTCGAGCAACGCTATGTCGAAGCTCAGCGTCGTGATAGCAAGCAAGCGGTCGCTTGCGGTCAGGCCGGGCTCGCGTGCCATGCTGCGCAGGAAGTTGACGACCGCGAAGTGCTGTACGACCACGCCCTTGGGCCGACCCGTCGAGCCAGACGTGTAGATGACGTAGGCGGGGTCCATCGGGCGCGGTGGGGTCGTGTCGGTCTGCGGTGCCGGCGACGGCACCGCCGCGCCCGCCGTCGCGACGTCGATATCCAGCGTGCCGCAGGGCAGGGTGGGCCAGGCAACGACGGCTGGCAGTTTCGCATCGTGCAGTAGCAGTGCGATTGCGGCGTCCTGCGCCATGTAGCTGAGCCGCTCTGGCGGATAGCCCGGATCGAGCGGCACGTACGCGGCGCCGACCTCGAGCACTGCGAGCATCCCGATCACGAGGCGCGGGCTGCGATCCACGCACAGCCCGACCAGCGCGCCGCGGCCCACGCCACGCTGGCGCAGCGCGGCTGCAAGCTGCTGCACCGCGACGCGCAACTGCGCATAGGTCAGGATCTCGTCACCGCAGCGCAGCGCTACGGCTGGCCCAACCCGCTCGAAGGTCGGTGCGAGCAGGTCCGGAATCGTGCCGCTCGTGCGCCCGATACGCACGCCATACGATCGCTCGCGGATCAGCCGAAGTTCGTTGGGATCCATGGCATCGACACGGTTCACCGGACCGTGGGCGCCGCTGGCCATGTCCTTCAGAAGCGCGTGGTACTGCGCGGCGAAGCGCGCGATGCTATCCGGCGAGTACAGGTCGGTCGCATACTCGAACATGACGGTGCGACTGTGGTCTGCATCGACGGTGACCTGCAGGTCGAACTGCGCCGAGCGCTTGTCGAACTCGACCCGGCTCCATTTGATATCAGGCAGATCCATCCCGGCGAACGGCGTGTTCAGCATGTTGAACATCACACTGAATAGCGCCGGGCGGCTCGGGTCGCGCGGTGCGCGCAGAGCCTGCACTACCTGATCGAACGGCGCATCCTGGTGTGCGAGTGCCTCGAGCACGCCCGCGCGTACCTCGCCCAGGGCATGCTGCAGGCCACGCGTGGGGTCGATGTTCGAGCGGATTACGAGCGTGTTCAGCAAGGTGCCGATCTGGCGGCGGGCGTGCGGGTGATGTCGGCCCGCCACCGGCATGCCGACGACGACGTCGTGGGTCGTCGCATAGCGCGCGAGCAGCAGCTTCAGCGCTGCGAGCATCACCATGGCGAGACTCGCCCCCTGCGTGGCGCCGAAACGTCGCAGCGCGGCGATGTCGCGCAGATGCAGATCGATGCGCTCGCGAGCGCCCCGGAAAGTCTGTTGCGCTGGGCGCGTGTAGTCTTCCGGCAACGAGGTCGGCTCGACGGCATGCAGGCGCTGCACCCAGTACTGCAGTTCCACGTCCCGTCGTTCGCGCTCGAACCACTGGCGATGCCAGTTCGCATAGGCCGCAAGGGGGAAGGGGGGCGGCGCGTCGACGGGTTCGCCGCGGCACAGGCAGCGGTAGGCCGCTGCGATGTCCTCGAGCAGATTCTCCATCGCCCACTGGTCGAGCACCGCGTGGTGCGCGACCAGCAGCAGCAGCGAGTCGCGGGCTGACAGGCGGATCAGCACGGCACGCAGCAGTGGCCCGCGCTCGAGATCGATCGGTGCGTTGGTGAACTCGCACAGCCAGTCCTGCAGTGCTGGCAGCGCAATCGGGTCTTTGATGGCGGCGTCGCCGACAGGCCAGTCCAGTTCGCGCCATTCAGGCGGCAGGGCGAGCCGCGGCGCCGCGCGCAGCCGACCTTCGACGAGGCTTGCCGCACGGCGCAGGTCGGGGTGCTGCCGGCAGACGGCGAAGTAGGCTTGGCGCAGTCGGTCCGGCTGGAGGGCACCGACCAGTCGGTTCGCCTGGGCGATGTGGTAGGCGGCGGTCGCACCCGCCAGCTCGTGCATGAATGCCAGCCGTTCCTGGGCAAAGGAAAAGCCGCTGCTGCCT
>CAZPJE010000283.1:0-13793 GCA_964586725.1 uncultured Steroidobacteraceae bacterium
CCGGCGAAGTCGAAGATGCACTTGTCACCCTCGCGCCACATCGAACACTTGATCCGGTACGGGCCCATGTTGAGGCCGTCGTCGCAGATGTAGTCTTCGAAGTACTGCTTCTGCTCGGGCACCGTGCGGCGGATCAGTTCGCGCATCGCGCGCTTGTTGCGCTCGAGCATCGCATCCATCGCCGAATAGAACACGTCGTCGCCGAAGCGCTGCGCGATCTCGACGCAGCGGATGCTGGCCGTGCGCAATGCCGCGACAATGGCGTTGAAGTCCGACAGGTTCCAGTGCGGCAGGCGGCAGTTATGCAGCACGACCTTGAGCACGTCTTCGTTCAGCTTGCCGCGCGAGAAGATCTTGATGGGCGGCACGACGATGCCGTCTTCGTAGATCGTCGTGCCGTCGGTCGGCAGCGAACCCGGCACCTTGCCGCCGACGTCCGTCATGTGACCGAACATGGCCGACCAGGCAATGATGCGGCCGTCCTTGTAGACCGGCATCAGCATCAGCCAGTCGTTGGCGTGGCTGATCGCGCCATTGACCGAATACGGATCGGAGGTCAGGAAGATGTCGCCCTCCTCGACCGTGCCGTCGTAACCCTGCATGAAGCCCCAGATGAACGAGCCGAACTGGCCGACGACCATCTTGCCTTCGAGGTTGGCGATCATAGGGAATTCGTCGTGCTGTTCGCGGATGCCCGGCGACATGGCCGTGCGGAACAGCACGGTGTCCATTTCGTAGCGGGCGTTGCGCAGGGCGCTCTCGATGATGTCGATGGTGACGGTATCGACCTTCACCTTCTTCATCGACTTCTTGTTGCGCTGAATGATTGTGGCAGGCATGTGAGTTTCCTTGGAGATAGTCTCGACGAGCGCCGCTTACTTCTTGGCCTTGGCTTTCGACTTCTTCGACGCTGGCCTCTTGGCAGCCTTCGCGGGGGCAGCCTTGACCGGGCGGAAGTTGTCGGGGTAGATCAGGATGTTGCCGTACTGATCCACCGTGCCCGTGTGTTTGGGCAGGATCACCGTCGTGGAGTCCATCTCCATGACGATCGCCGGACCGCGGACCTTGTTGCCCGCCTTCAGCAGCGCGCGGTTGTACACGGTGGCCGTGACATCCTTGCCGTCCATGTAGGACTTCTGCTTGCCGACGGCAGCCGCCTTCGGATCCGGGCCACCCTTGGGCAGCACCTGCCGCTTGATCTTGATGCCCTCGCCCTGCACCGCCGCGCGCAGCGTCACGAGTTCGTGCTCGAGCGGCAGTGCGAACGTGAACAGGCGCTTGTGCTCTTCGTCGAACTGGTCGGAGATCGCCTTGAGGCCCTTCTTCTGCAGGTCCTTGAGGTCGACGCTGACGGTCAGGCGCAGGCCCTGGCCGTGATAGCGCAGGTCTACCTGGTAGCTGGTCTGGATCTCGCCCTTCGACACGCCCTCTTTCTCGAGCGCCTTAGAAGCATCCGCAGCGAGATCCTTGAGGATCTTCTCGATCTCCTTGGCGCTCGTGTCGGTGAACTTGCGCACGTAGGTGCGCGCGCGTTCATCGCGCACGGCGGTGGTCGCATCGCCCAGCGCGCACAGCACGCCCGGACCCGGCGGAATGATCGACGGCCAGGAGCCCAGCAGGCGCGACAGCGCATTCGAGTGCAGCGGACCAGCGCCACCGAAAGCGATCAGCGCGTAGTCGCGCGGGTCATAACCCTGCTCGACCGACACGAGCCGCAGCGCGCCTACCATGTTCTCGTTGACGATGTTGTAGATGCCCTGCGCTGCGTCCTTGACGGACAGCTTCAGCGAATCGGCGACCTTCTGCACGGCCTTGGTCGCAAGACCGCGGTCGAGCACCATGTCGCCGCCGAGCTTCTGCATTTCGGGCAGGTAACCGAGCACGATGTTGGCATCGGCCACGGTCGGCTCGGTGCCGCCACGGTTGTACGCGGCCGGGCCGGGATCCGCGCCCGCCGACTGGGGACCGACACGCAGCGCCTTGGTCAGCTCCGGCACGTGGGCGATCGAGCCGCCACCGGCGCCGACCGTGCGAATGTCGACCGACGAGGCACGCACCGTGACGTCGCCGACCGTCGTCTCGCGACGCAGCCGCGGCTCGCCGTTCTGGATCAGCGCGACGTCGGTCGAGGTGCCGCCGACGTCGACCGTCAGCAGGTTCGGGAAGCCGGCCTGCACCGCCACCCACAGCGCGCCCGTGACGCCGCCGGCAGGACCGGACATCAGCAGGTTGACCGGGTATTCCTCGGCCGAGGCCGCCGACGCGAGGCCGCCATCCGAGCGCAGGATCGACAGCTTCACATCCGAGGCGACCTCGTTGAGCTTGCCGCGCAGGTTCTTGACGTAGCGCTCGACGCGGGGACGCACGTAGGAGTTCGCAACCGTCGTGACGGTGCGCTCGTACTCTTGCATCTCGGGCACGACATCGGAGGACAGCGACACGGGCACGCCCGGCAGCTCTTCCTTCGCGATCTCGCGCACGCGCTTTTCGTGCGCGCTGTTCGCGAACGAGTTGATCAGGGAGACCGTCAGCGCCTCGATGTTCTTCGACTTCAGCGAACGCAGGCTCTCGCGCAGCGCCGCTTCGTTCAGGCCGCGGACCACTTCGCCCTTTGCACTGACGCGCTCGTCGGCTTCGATGGTCAGCGCGAGCGGCGCCATCGGCAGCGACTTGTTGTAGATGATCCAGCCGCCGAGGCCGCCCGGCACGAACGAGCGCGCGATCTGAAGCACCTGCCGGTAACCCTTCGTGGTCACGAGGCCGCAACGCGCGCCGGTGCCCGTCAGGACGGTGTTTGTCGCGACCGTGGTGCCATGCATCACGTGGTCGATCTGCTTCGGGTCGATGCCGGCCCGCTCGCAGACGCGCTTGATACCGTTCAGAACGCCGATGGACTGGTCCGCCGGCGTCGACGGAACCTTGGCAGACCAAGTCTTGCCGGTCTTCTCATTGACCAGCAGCAGGTCCGTGAACGTGCCGCCGACATCTACACCCAATCGATATGACATGCGATCCCCTTGTCCGAATCCAAGTGTGCCCGTGAACGGGCCCCGAAGTATCCAGCCTCGCTCGCGCCTGCGCAACGCAGGCGAGGCCCGTAAATGAAATCAGGCCGCCTGTTGAGCGGGCCGCGGAAAGCTGCCGGCCTTGATCAGCATGCCCGGTACCGGGCGACCGAGTGTCTGCTGCAGCCAATTGCCGATGCTGATCAGCTTCTCGAGGTCGACGCCAGTCGCGACGCCCGAGCGCTGCAGCATGTAGACGAGATCCTCGGTCGGGATGTTCCCGGTCGCCGCGGGAGCAAACGGGCAACCACCAATGCCGCCCGTGCTGGCGTCCAGAGCCGACACTCCCGCATCGACGGCGGCGTACGCATTGGCGAGGCCGGTGTTGCGGGTGTTGTGGAAGTGCGCCCGCAGGCGCATGCCGGGCAACGCCTGTCGGGCACGCTGCAGGATCTCGGTGACCTGCGACGGCACGCCGACGCCGATGGTGTCGGCGAACGCGATTTCGTGCGGTTGGCCCTGGGCCACCTGGCGCGCGATGTCGATGACGCGGTCCACCGCAATTTCGCCTTCGAACGGACAGCCGAACGCGGCCGACACCGTCACCTGCGGCCGCACGCCCGCGGCGTGGGCGGCCGCGGCGATCTCGAGCCAGGCGGCGATGGATTCTTCCGTGCCGACGCCCTGGTTGCGGCGGTTGAAGGTGTCGCTGGCGACGACCGCCATGCCGATTTCGTTGCAGCCGGCAGCCACCGCGCGATCGAAGCCCTTGCGGTTGAGCACGAGGCCCGCGTAGTACACGCCCGCGACGCGCTTGAGCCCGGCGAGCACCGCTTCGGCATCGGCCATCTGCGGCACTTTCTTCGGGTTCACGAAACTCGTGACCTCGAGGCGGCGCAGCCCCGCATCGACGAGCCGGTGGATGAACTCGATCTTGGCTTCGGTCGGCATCACGCCGGGCTCACTCTGCAGGCCATCGCGCGGCCCGACCTCGACGATTTCGATGCTGCGGCCGGTGCTGCTCATGCGGTTCCTCGAAGCTTGTGCAGGGGTTTGTTCCGATTCTAGCAAGCTGTCCGGACAAGTTGCTCCATCTTGCTTGACCGCCCGGCGGGTGCTCGGTACAACGGGCCGCTTTTTTCACGCGCCGGGTCATGCAGCATGGCGCGCCCACCGCAGCTTGCAGAGGAAGCCTCATGTCCGCCAACCCCGCCTTCAAGAACGGTCCGCTGTCGGACCTGCGCGTCATCGAACTGGGAACCCTGCTGGCAGGGCCGTTCTGTGGCCAGTTGCTGGGCGACATGGGCGCCGAGGTCATCAAGATCGAACCGCCGGGACAGGGTGACCCGCTGCGCGTCTGGGGCCGCCAGAAGGAAGGCGAGCCGTCGCTGTGGTGGCCGGTCGTCGGGCGCAACAAGAAAGCCATCACTCTGGACATGCGCCAGCCCGAAGGACAGAACGTTCTCAAAGAGTTAGTGAATAAAGCTGACTTTCTTCTTGAGAACTTCCGGCCCGGCACGATGGAGAAATGGGGCTGCGGCTGGGAGGAACTCTCGAAGATCAACCCGCGCCTGATCATGATCCGGGTCTCCGGCTACGGCCAGTCTGGCCCCTACTCGCATCGGGCCGGCTTCGGCGCGATCGGCGAGGCCATGGGCGGCCTGCGATATGTCGTCGGTGATCCGTCGACCCCGCCGTCTCGCATGGGCATCAGCATCGGCGACGAACTGGCGGCGACCTTCGCCTGCCTGGGCGCGCTGTCGGCGCTGCACTATCGCGAGAAGACCGGCCGCGGCCAGATGGTCGACTCGGCGCTCTATGAAGCCGTGCTCAACATGATGGAGTCGCTGATCACCGAGTACGACAAGACCGGTTACATCCGCGAGCGGACCGGCGCCATCCTGCCGAACGTCGCCCCGTCCAATGTCTACAAGACCCAGGATGGCCTGGTGCTGATCGCCGCCAACCAGGACACCGTGTTCGGGCGCCTGTGCGAAGCGATGGGCAAACCGGAGTGGCCGAAGGACGCGCGCTTCGTCAGCCACCAGGCGCGCGGCTCGCACCAGCGCCTGCTGGATGGACTGATCGAGGAGTGGACGCAGACCCTGCCGACCAAGCAGGTGCTCGAACTGATGGACAAGTTCGGCGTGCCGGCCGGCCTGATCTACCGCGCGCCGGACATGCTCGAGGATCCGCACTTCAAGGCGCGGGATGCGATCGTCACCACGCATCATCCGCACTTCGGCGAGTTGCGGATGCAGAACGTCGCGCCCAAGCTGTCGGAGACGCCCGGTGGCATCCATTCGGCGGCCCCTGAGATGGCGCAGCACAACGACGAGGTCTATCGCAACCTGCTGGGCTTCGACGAAGCGCGGATCCAGGCGCTCAAATCCAAGAAGGTGATCTGAACCATGAACGCGGAATCACTGCAGCAGAACTATGCGCGCGGCGGCTTCGGCAAGCGCCTCGGATTCGGCCAGCGCCCCGCCCTGCTCGTCATCGACTTCGTGCGCGCCTACCTCGTCAAGGAGTCGCCGTTGTACGCGGGCGTCGAAGCAGCGCAGGCTGGCGCGGTGACGCTGCTGGCAGCGGCGCGCGCCGCCGGGATTCCGATCGTGCACACCAACGTCGTCTACCAGCCGGGCGGCCGTGACGGCGGTGTGTTCTTCCGCAAGGTGCCGGCGCTGTCCAGTTTCGAAGCCGGCGCCCATCCAGACCTTGCCGCTTTCGCCGCAGGCCTCGAGCCGCTGCCGGGCGAAACCGTGATCTCCAAGCAATATGCCAGCGCGTTCTTCGGCACTTCACTGGCTTCGACGCTGACGGCGCTCGGCGTCGACACGGTGCTGATCGCGGGGCTATCGACCAGCGGCTGCGTGCGCGCCAGCGCCGTCGACTGCTGCCAGCACGGCTTCATTCCAGTCGTGGTGGCCGAGGCCGTCGGTGATCGCGCGTCCGGACCTCATGAGGCCAACCTGTTCGACATTCATGCCAAGTACGGCGATGTCGTGGCGCTCGAGGAAGTGCGCGGCTGGCTCGCGAAGGTGCGCGCGTGAGCCGGATCGGGCCGATCCGCTGCGTCACGATCGCGGCGCCCGAACTGCAGTACATGATCGACACGTACCGGCTCTACCTCGGGTACGAGCTGGTCGACCACGGTCGCGTCCCGCCAGCGCTTGCGGCGCTCTGGGGCAAGCCGGCCCTGGCCGGCCGGCGCTATGCGCTGATGCTGCCGGAGGGCGATGGCCAGACCTATATCCGCTTCGTCGAGAGCAAGCCCGCCCCATCTTACTTCGCCTTCCGCCACATGGGCTGGAACGCCGCCGAGATCATGGTGCAGGACACCGACGCCGTCGCGCGCAAGCTGGAAGGCTCGCCGTTCCACGTGATCGGGCCGCCCGCCAACCTGTCGTTCACGGACAAGATCCGCGCGATGCAGGTGCTGGGGCCCGCCAAGGAATCGGTCTACCTGACGTCCTTCAAGGAAAAGATGGCCGAGTTCGACACGCCGGACGCAAACCACTTCGTCGATCGGGTGTTCATCGTGATCATGGGTGGCCCCAGCGTCGCCGAAGTCAATGCGTTCTATCACCGCCACTTCGGCGTGCCGATCGCGCCGGTGATGCCGGCCGTGATCTCCGTGCTGTCGAACGCCCAGGGCTTGCCATCGGATTCCAAGCACGATCTGGCGGCGCTCGCGCTGACCGGGCAGTCGTACATCGAAGCCGACACCATGCCCCCCACGACCTTGCCGCGCGTGGCCGAGGCCGATGAGCTGCCGCCCGCGATTTCAATGGTCAGCTTCGGGATCGACAGCCTCTCCACCGATGGCCTGGACTGGCTCGCGCCGCCGGCGGCGTTGCCGATCGCCCCGTACCACGGCCGCCACGCGGCGGTCTGCGTCGGGGTCGGCGGCGAGTGGATCGAACTGATCGAGCGCTGACGATGCGCCGTGCGCCGCGTTGGCCCCGACTTGCTCCCAAGAGTCGGAGCGCCGTGGCCGGCGTCGCAGCGCTGCTGTTCGCCGCACTCGCGCACGCCGAGCCGGCGCGCGTCGACACCGCGCTGGTTGCGAGCCGCGACGCCGGGTGGATCGAAGCCGTCATCAGCGTGCGTGACCCGGAGCCGCTGCTGCGATTCTTCGGCGACGTGGCGGGCTGGCGCGAGACGTCAGCCACCGCGATGGATCCGGCGCTGGCCGGCGAATACCTGCGCAGCGCACAGCAGCGTCCGGTCCGCGAATGGCTGGTCACCGATTCGGGACGCGCGCCGGGCTTCATCCGCCTGGTCAGCTTCAAGGCGGCCGACCCGCAGGTGATCCGGTCGGCGGCACAACCCTGGGACACCGGCGGGCTGCTGAGCCTGATGACGCGCTCCAATGACACGCGCGGGGTTTATGCGGCAGCGCAGCGGCTCGGATGGTCAGCCTACAACGACCCTGTCGCACTCGAATTGCGCGACGCGGGCGTCCTGCTGTCGAACGTGATCCTGCGCGGACCGGACGGCATCAACATCTCCGTCTACGAGCGCCTGAGCCCGCGCATGGCGGACGCCCCGGACCTGCGGCGATTGCGGCGCCCGTTCAACGCGATGCAGTCGGTACGTTCGATCGCCGCCGCGCGCGACTTCTACGAGCGGGTGCTCGGCTTCGAGCCGCTGAACGCCGGCGAGTTCGTGCTCGGCCGCCGCGAGAGCAACAACTTCGGCATGCCCGCGAACGTTGTCGCCGCGGAGTCGATCCCGTTTGCGATCCTGGGCCCGCGGCGCGACGGCCCGACCCAGGTCGAGATCGTCGAACTGCGCGGCATGGAAGGCCGCGACCTCTCGCAAGCCGTGGCGCCGCCCAACCTCGGCCTGTTCGCACTGCGCTTTCCGGTCAGCGACCTCGGACGCCTCGAAGCGCGGCTGCGCGCAGCGCGCTGGCCGCTAGCGCGCGGTCCGGCGCGCGTCCGCATCGCACCTTACGGTAGCGTGCGCTGGCTGGCGGTCCAGTCGCCGGACGGTGCCTGGCTGGAATTCTTCGAAACCGAGGGTCGCAAACCATGACCGCAAGTCCCCCCGCCAGACCGAAAGGACACCAGCCGGTCTACTTCGACGATCCGGCGATCGACCAGCTGCACGCCGCGCTGTTGTCGATGGCCACCGAACTCGCGGTGGCGCTGGACCGCATCGATACTCTGGAACGGCTGCTCGAGCGCCACGCGGGCGTGACGCGCGACCAGATCGAAGGCTTCGTGCCGGATGCTGCGGTCGCAACCGAACGTGCGGCGCGGCATGCGGACCTCGCCACGCGACTGCTGAAGCCGTTCCGCGATTACCGCGAAAGCCTGCTCGAGCGCGCCGCAGCCACGACGACGCCTCCCGCCACGGACCGCACTGCGGGCTGACGTCGGTTGCTGGCCGCACGGCTGCGGCCGCGTCGCTTAGGATCAGCACTCCCTTTGAGCACGTGGAGTTCGACATGAGCGCGTTCACCCAACACGAGATGCTGGCCCAGCCCAACCACGACGAACTCGCGCGGCAGGAGTTCGTTACCAGCCTGCGGGGCCATCTCTCGGGGCGCGTGATGCCCGGCGCCTACCGCGTCTACCAGTCGCGCGTCGAACCCGCGTTCCGCGCCAAGCATGGCCGCTCGCCCGAGAACCCCGAAGAAGTCCGCCAGGTCATGACGCGCGACTCGTACTACCAGTTCTGGAGCGCGATGCAGCGGCGCAGCCAGGAGCAGCTGTGGGAGTCCGTCATCGATCCGACCGAGCGGCAGCTGCCGCAACTGGTCGAGCGCGCCGACAAGCTCGCCAAACGCAAACTGACGCGCGGTCGTCGCGGCTCGCTCAAGCTCGATCCGACGCTCGAGATCCCGCGCTACCACCGCGCCGTCGACATCCACCTGCAGCCCGGTGGCTACCACACCGACTTCCGCCCCGACGACGTCGCCGCGGGCGTCGTCTACGACAAGGGCATCAACCTGTACATGGGCGGCGCGCTCGGTCCCGAGAACAACCTGATGGGCGACACGCTGGTCGCCTATCTGCGCGAGAAGCATCCGCAGTTCCAGCCGAAGCGCATCCTCGACATGGGTTGCGCGATCGGCAACAGCACGCTCGTATGGGCGCGCGCCTTTCCGCAGGCCGAGGTGCACGGCATCGATGTCGGCGCGCCGGTGCTGCGCTACGCGCACGCCCGAGCGCAGGCCTTGGGCGTGCCGGCACACTTCAGCCAGCAGAACGCCGAGCATACGAGCTTCGAGGCCGGCAGCTTCGACCTCGTCATCTCGCACATCATGCTGCACGAAACGTCGAAGTCGGCGCTCGTCAACGTGCTGCGCGAGTGCCACCGGCTGCTGCGGCCGGGCGGCCTGATGCTGCACCTCGAAATTCCGCGCGGCAAGACGGTCATCGAGAAGTTCATGCACAACTGGGAGAGCTACAACAACAACGAGACCTTCTGCCGCTACATGACCGACATCGACCTCGCTGCCGAGGCGGTCAAGGGCGGCTTCGACCCCGCGAAGACGCGCGTCGATGAGTTCGTACCGAAGCTGGATGTCGCGCAGATGAACTACACCGAGCATTTCTTCTGGAAGATTCTGGCCGCGACGCGCTGACCGCCGTGAAGCGCCACGCAGAACCGTCTCGCTACCATCCCCTGCTGCCGCAGGCGACGCACGACGAGCGTGCGCGCCAGGAGCATGTCGGTGCGCTACGCCGCCATCTCGCGGCCCGGGTCGTGCCCGGGCACAAGATCGTCTACGAGCAGCGCGTGCTGCCGCAGTTGCAGCGTGAACTCGGCCGCGATCCGGCCGACCGGCACGAGATTCGCCGAGTCATGGATCGAGATCCCTATTACCGGTTCTGGAGCGCGTTGCAGCGCCGCAGCCAGGAACAGATGTGGGAGTCGGTCGTCGATTCCGTCGAGCGGGAGCACGGGCGGCTCACCGGCGAGTTCAGGCGCCGGGCGCGCAGCCGCAGGCGCCTGGGGTCGTTGCGCCTCGATCCGTCGCTGCCGATACCGCGCTATCACTCGGCGGTCGACATCCACCTGCAGCCGGGCGGCTATCACACGGATTTCGCCGCCGACGACACGAGCGGCGGCGCGATCTACGACCGCGGCCTGCAGATCTATTCGGCCGGCAGCACGGGGCCGCGCAACGAGGCGATGGGCGAGTTGCTGGTCGACTACCTGCGCGAACGCGACCCCGGCTTCGAGGCCCGCCGCGTGCTCGATATCGGTTGCGCGATCGGCAACAGCACGCTGCCCTGGGCGCGTGCTTTCCCAAATGCGCGCGTCGACGCCATCGACGTCGGCGCGCCGCAGTTGCGGCATGGGCACGCGCGCGCCGAGGCGCTCGGCGTTGCGGTGCATTTCTCGCAGCAGAACGCCGAGGCCACCGATTTCGACGCGCACAGCTTCGACCTGGTCGTCTCCCACATCGTGCTGCACGAAACCGGGCGCAGCGCGCTGCGCAACGTGCTCGCCGAGTGCCACCGCCTGCTGCGTCCGGGCGGCTGGATGCTGCATCTCGAAATTCCGCGAGGTCGCACACCGCTCGAACAGTTCCTGATGAACTGGGAGAGCCACAACAACAACGAGACGTTCGGCGAATTGATCACCGACATCGATCTGGCCGCTGAAGCCGTCGCGGCGGGCTTCGAGCCAGCGCGGACACGTTGCGTCGACTACGCCCGGCATCGACCGGCCGAGCAGCGGCTGTATTCAGATTACGTACTGTGGCGCGTGCTCGAGGCGCGGCGTTGACGCCGCGCGTCCGGCACCGCATTCGCACCCCTTGACGGAGAATCCCGTGGCAAAGACCAAGACCAGGACCCAGACGAAGCCGAAGAGCAAGTCCGGCAATGCGCTGCAGCGCCCGACGGCGGCCAAGCTCAAACCCGCCAACCGCGCCACGACGCCCGCGGCGACCGCAAAGCCCGTGCGCCTCGCCCGGGTCGCCAAAGGCCGCAAGCCGCTGTATTTCAGCGATCCCGCCATCGACAAACTGCTGTGGATGACCATGACGTTGATGGAGGAGCTGTCGGTCACCCGTGACCGACTCGACACCGTCGAGCGTTTGCTGGAAGGCAAGCGGGTTTTGCGGCGGCGCGACATCGAGGGCTTCGTCGCAGCCGGTGTCGCCCAGGCGGAGCGAACTGCCAGGCGATCCGCGTTCGTCGACCGCATGCTGCGCGCGGTCGAAGCGGAGCTCGAGGAATTGGCCGGTGCACCGCGCACTGCTGCCGCCGATGACGCGGTCGCAGCCGTCTCTAGCTGAGCCGCTTTTGCGGTCGCGACGGCGGTGTCTGGCGGCGACGCAGCGCTTGTCCGGGCGTTGCGTTCCGCGCTAATCTCCTTGCGCCAAAGTGCGTGCGGTGTTGTTTGGGAACAACAACGCACGTCTTCACACCAACGGCCAAGGAGTTGTCATGTCAATGGTTCGCAAGACCTCGCTCAGCGCGGTCGGTTGCGCCGTGCTGCTTGCATGTTCCGGCGCGAACGCCCAGGAACAGGAGCAGGCCAGCGCTGGCGGTTTGCTCGAAGAAATCGTCGTCACGGCCCAGCGCCGCGAGGAAAAGGTTCAGGATGTTCCGATCGCGATCAGCGCGTTCTCGAGCGGCCAGCTCGAGCAGCTGAACATCGACGAGGCGCTTGGTATCGTCAAGCTGATCCCGAACCTGCTCGGCTTCAACAACACCGGCCTCGGCACCGCCAACGGCTACTACCTGCGCGGCATCGGCAACACCGAGTCGATCGCGACGTTCGATCCTCCAGTCGGCACGTATGCCGATGACGTGTTCATCAGCCGCCAGAACGCCAACAACCTCGGCCTGTTCGACGTCGACCGCATCGAAGTGCTGCGCGGCCCGCAGGGCACGCTGTTCGGTCGCAACACGACGGGCGGCGCCATCAACGTGATCCTGAAGAAGCCGGCCGAAGAGTTCGGCGGCTACATGGAAGTCGGCTTCGGCCAGTTCAACCAGTTCTCCGCGCGCGGCTCGGTCGACCTGCCGATCAATGACCGGGTGCTGACCAAGTTCTCGGCCTACTCGGTCAGCGACGATGGCTACGTCTCGAACCCGGTCACGGGAGAGGACAACCTGAACTATTCCGAGTCGCTGGGTCTGCGCGCCGCCGTGCGCTTCCTGATCAGCGACAACGTGACCTGGGATGTCTCGGGCCAGTACACGGACGACGATGGCGCCAACCTCCTGAACTTCGCGTTCAACGGCCCCCAGACAGCAGCGGACTCGCCGGCCGCGATTGCCAGCATTGCGCAGCGCTGCCAGGGGATCGTGACCCGCTCGCGCTTCGCTTGCACCGGCATTCCGTCGAACGGCACGCCGTTCGCCAACTGGGTGGCCGGCGACAAGCGCTTCAACAATCTCGGCAACGAGGTCAAGAACACACTGCTGACCTCGAACCTGCAGTGGGACGCGAGCTTCGGCACGCTGAACGTGATCACCGGCTATGTCGATCTCGAGCAGAAGTTTGCACTCGACTTCTTCAACGGAACGGTCGGCTCGCCGAAGACACAGACCGGCGGCTTCAGCATCGTCAACAACGGTACCCACCGCCAGTTCAGCCAGGAAGTGAAGCTTTCGGGCGACCTGCGCGACAACGTGCGCTACGTCGCGGGACTGTACTTCTTCCAGGAAAAGAACCTGACGGACTTCGCCGACCTATTCGGCCTCGGCCCCACCCTCACGCTGGTGCTGGAAGACCGCATCCTCGACAACAAGGCGACCGCCTGGGCCGCCTATACGCAGTGGGACTTCAGCTTCGCCGATGCCTGGACGCTGACGGTAGGCGGCAGGTACACGGATGAAGAGAAGAAGGTCAACTTCATCGCCAACGTAAACCCCCGCATCACGGCGGCGCCGGCCAACCGCATCACGTCGGCGAACCTGCTGGCTGCCGGCATTCCGTTGAGCCAGAACACGAAGCTGTTCACGCCACGCGTGGCGCTGAAGTTCGACTTCAGCGAGGACGTCAATGTCTTCGCGAGCGCGACCCGCGGCTTCAAGTCGGGCGGCTGGAACGCGCGTGGCACGGGCACCGCCGTGACCAACCAGCCGTTCGCACCTGAGAAGGTGTGGTCCTACGAGGTCGGCCTGCGTTCCGAGTGGCTCGATCGCAAGCTGCGGCTGAACCTGACCGCGTTCCGTCTCGAGGTCGAGGATCTGCAGACGCCGTCGGCGTTCGTGAACCCGGCCAACGGCGCCATCTCGTTCATCACGCGCAACTTCTCGGACCTCGAGAACAATGGCGTCGAAGCGGAACTGATCTGGCAGCCGGTCGATGACCTGACGCTGTTCGCCTTTGCCGGCAACCAGAGCGCCAAGTACGTCAACCTGAATCCGGCCATCATCCAGCAGCAGGCAGACTGCCGCACGCTCGGGGTGCGCTGCAGCCAGGGCATCGTCGACCCGATGGGCAACATCGCCGAACCGGTGCGCGTCCCGGACACGCTGACACTCGGTGGCAGCTACACGTTCCGCCTGGGCGAAGCCTTGACGCTGACCCCGAACGTCTCCTACGCCCGCACGGGCGACAACAACGTCGGCACGAACGGCTCGCCCGTCTCGCTGATCGACGCTTACAACACCTGGGATGCGGGCGTGACGCTGGCCAATGCCGACGCCGGCTGGCAGATCCAGGCGAACTGCCGCAACTGCAGCGACGAGATCCAGATTGTCTCGACGCTGTCGGAGCTGCCCTACATCCAGGACCCGCGCACCTGGCAGATCAACTTCAAGTACAACTTCGGGGCTCGCTGAGCCTCTGGCGGCCGGGCGG
>CAZPJE010000284.1:0-7515 GCA_964586725.1 uncultured Steroidobacteraceae bacterium
TTTCCATATGTGAATCATGAGCTTGTTCCATGTTCGCATGATCAGCATTGGACGCCGGTCGCTGGTCAATCCTCAACGCCGGTTTACAGTCGATCGCAAATGGATCCCGTATCTGACACGGCGCGACTTGAGGTACTTCGCTGGTGCATACGTGTGCGCCTCGATCGCAGGCCGGATTGTCGCGTGTCGGGAGATCGGCAACGGAGTGCGCGTGACGGTCGGGGGTGGTCCGAAGCATGTGCCGGCGCCTGATCCAGACATACTGGATTGACGTCGTGTGCTGTCGCGTCGGGAATGCCTGGTGGCAGCGCCCGTCGACGCTGCTAGGGTGAACTTATGTTGCGCTCTGTCGCGATTGTGATTGAGGGTGGTAACGCGTGCGAGCGGCCTCTCTGGTCGTGGGCACGTGGACTCAGCCATGGAGCATTGGTCGTCAGCGCGATACTGCTGGTGGGCTGCGATACGTCTGCGCTGGCGGACCGCTCGTTTAGGGCTGAGTGTGAGCGCTTCGTCGAGAAGCGTGCCGAGTCGACTGACAAGCGTGCTGCACTGGAGGTCGTGGAGTGGAAATGTCCCGACGTCAGACAGAACACCAAGTTTCTGTACCTGGTGACGTACGCGGGTGAGCGTGATGCGCCTACTGAGGTTCTTCTTTTCTCTTTAGGAACTACGTTTCAAGCGCATGCGAGGCGGTCAGCGCGTCTCGCATGGTCGAGATCTGATCCCCGCGTCGCCTTTGTTCAGACGACGGAAGAGCCGGCTCTTGGCGGAGAAGATCTCCCGGTAGATTGGAGTATCGAGGGTGTGACGATTCGCTTTCTGGGATCTCGCGACCCGTGGCCTCCACCCGATGCATTGAGCCAGCCGTAGGCCGCGACTAGAGTAACGGCGCCGGACCATCGTTGCGGGCCTGGCGCTACGAGAACACCAGCGATGAGCGAACTGACGATCTGGACCTACGACTGGGTGCCCAAAGGCCCGCGTGGCTACGTGCGCGACCTCAGGCTCAGATGGGCGTGTGAGGAAGCCGGTCTCGCCTACAACGTGCGCACGATCCCGTTCGACGGTCGCGAGACCAACCATCTGGCGCAGCAGTCGTTTGGCCAAGTCCCGTTCCTGACCGACGACGGCATCGAGATGTTCGAGAGCGGTGCCGGGCTGCTGCATCTCGCCCGCAAGAGCGAAGTGCTGATGCCGCGCGACCCTGTCGGTGAGGCGCAAACGCTGCAATGGTTGTTTGCGGGACTGAACTCAGTGGAACTGGTGACGGTTCCCTGGTGGTTCCTCGAAATCACCGGCGCCAAGGACAATGGCCTGACCGACTGGTGCGCACGCCGTCTCGCTCACATCGAGCGGGTGCTGGCTGAGCGTGAGTGGCTCGCCGCCAACCGCTTCACGGTGGCGGACCTGCTGATGGCCGACGTGCTGCGCGTCTCCAAGGTGCGCGCTTTCGGAGATCGGCCCGCGACCGAAGCCTATGTGGCGCGCATCCTCGACCGACCTGCGTTCAGGAAGGTCCATGCTGATCAGATCGCGCAGTTTGCGGCCGCGGATGATGCGAGGCGCGCTTAGTTTCTCTTGCGCCGCAAACCTTCGAATAAAACGTGCGCTGCGTAAGAGGTGAGTCGAGCAAGCAGATATGCCGATGCGCCAGAAACCCCTAGCAACAGGACAAAAGCCGCCTGCTCTCCTGGCGTCAATACCTTATTCAGGGGTACGCCGCTTGGAATACCAAGCAGCTTTGCAAAGAGCCATACGATAGAGACACCGAAGACACCGAAACTGAAAGAGAAAACGTATCCGTGCACTTTCCACGGGTCTCTTGAGTCACGGAGAAACCGCATTCTTCCTCGCCTCCTGCGTAGAGACCGTCAAGGTCAGCATAGTCCAACTCGAAAATGGCGGGAAATGGGCGGTAATGTCGGGCAACACTTGGCGGACGACGCGTTGTAGATTCTTGAATCGGTAGCGCCCACGCATCCTGCGGTTCGCGATTCGTCGCTGTCACATTCGGTCGGGCCATGAGCAGCTGAGAACAGGCATGGAAGAGTTTCGCGTGTCCGAGGCGTTTCTCCGATTCCAGCGGCGCCATGGGTTCCTGATGATCCCAGTAGTTTGGATGGTGCCTATTCTTCTGGCGTATCTCGGAAGAAGCACGGGTCTGATTCGAGGGGTTGTCTTTGCGACCGTCGTCGGGTGCATTTCGACATACATACTGTGGCTGAGCTATCGGCGTGAGCTGGTACGCGCCGAGCAGACCACACTAGTCCTGGGCTCAGATGCGATGATCATCCGAGAGGGTTCCGTAGAGACGCGGTTTCAGTACGGGGCAATCGAGCTACTGGTCATTCGGAAGCCACTTCTTGGTGATGCATGGTTGCTCGTACAGTTGGAGGACCGCGCCGAAGTCCGGCTTTATGGCTACAGCGATATGCCGCGGTTGATGTTGCTGTTGTCGCAGAAGGTACCGAAAGAACGCCAAAGGGGATTTCCGTGACCGGCTGCGCGGCCGCGAGTTCTGCCGTCCACATCGGGTCGGTGGCTCACTGCGGCGAACGTCACGACCAACGTCGCTACTCCGACCGCCGCACACGCGCCGCCCGTTTCTGACGATAGCGCTCCACGAATCGATCACGAACGAACGCGAAGAGCCTTGGTGGCAGGACCCCGTACGCGATCGTGGACGCATCACCGCCGGCTATCGGTCGAAGATCAGGGCCCGGCCAGACAAACTCGTTGGCTTCGGAGATCACGATCCATGATCGCTCGGAGTCCAGTCCCAGACGCTGCTTGGTAGCGACAGGAATCTCGATGCCGTCCGCCGGGTCGGGCGGCGGCGAATGCGTGATCGGCAGTACCAGTATGTCCGTGCTGCCTGACGCATTCGAGACGGTCATGACCATCGCACACGGCCTGTCTTTGCTGCCGTCCTCACGGCCCAGGTCGAATTCCCGTTTCCAGAGATAGGCGTAGCGAATGACGAGCCCCGGGATCGGGGTCGGCAAACTCACGGCTTCCAGTCGGCGAGTTCAGCATCCAGGTGCCCGTATTCGTCGGGAACCTTCGCCCGGTGCAGCGCGGCGACCTGGTCATCGGACAGTTCTTCTACGGCAATCGCGCGGCGATCGCGGCGCTTCAGACGCTGATACTCGTCGGCCGACAGAAGCACGGTGCGCTCCCGACCATTCTTGGTAATGCTGACCGGCCGGGTCAGGGCCACGTCCTGGTAGCGGCCCGGGTTGCGGTGAAACTCGGCCGCGGTGACGGTGAGGGTGTCGTCTTTAGGCACGTAAGGTCTCTTCGAGCGTCGATATTGCTCATTATGCGCATAGTGCGTACTTCACGCAATTTGAAACGGCACCGGTCATGGTGACTCGTAAACAGGCGCTGGCTTACGAGCATCGTTCGTTGTGACTCGGCGCTAAAGCTCTATTTGTGGGTATTTCCGGGTAACTATTTGGGTATGGCACTGAAGACCGATTCCCTGCTGATCACCCCGGAGGTCCTCGCGCTCATCGCTGAGATCGACGAGTTCAAGGGGGCCTGGCGGGCGTTGGGCACCCTCGCGCCTGCACGACTGTCGGCCTTACGCCGCGTGGCCACCATCGAAAGCATCGGCTCGTCCACCCGCATCGAGGGCAGCAAGCACAGTGATGCCGAGGTCGAAGGCTTTCTTTCCAGACTGGATCTCAAGACCTTTGCGTCGCGCGACGAGCAGGAAGTCGCCGGTTATGCGCAGGTCATGGAAACGCTGTTTGCGCACTTCGACGCCATCGATCTGACCGAGAACCACATCGTCCAGCTCCACCGCGATCTACTGGCCTTCAGCGACAAGGATGAACGCCATCGCGGCGCATACGAAACGCCGCAACGCATGGCAGAACTGATTGCCTGGACACGCAGCGCGCTGATCGACAAGTCGCTGCACCCGCTGCTTGTCATCGCCGTCTTCACCGTGGTGTTCTTGGAGATTCATCCGTTCCAGGATGGCAACGGGCGACTCTCGCGTGCTCTGACAACGCTGCTGCTGCTGCGCAGTGGCTATGCCTATGTGCCGTTCTCTTCCCTCGAGAGCGTGATCGAAACCAGCAAAGAGGGGTACTACCTGGCGCTGCGCCAGACGCAGAAGACGATTCGCAGTACCGAACCCAACTGGCAGCCCTGGATCGTCTACTTCCTGCGAGCGCTGCAGCAGCAGAAGCGCCGGCTCGAGAAGAAGATCGAGCGCGAACGGACTGTCATGGGCGCGCTGCCGGAGCTGTCGCTCCAGATCATCGATGTGATCAAGGAGCGCGGCAGGATCACGATTGGCGAGATCGTCAGCTTGACCGGTGCCAACAGAAACACCGTGAAGAAGCATCTTGCTTCACTGGTCGAGGCCCGGCACATCTCACAACAGGGTGTCGGCAAAGGGACGTGGTACGGGCAGCCTTAAGGCATGTCGTCGGGGTATTCCCGAAGCGGAGCCTGCCGTCGCGCCACCCCACTCGGGTATAGACGCCAGTCACAGTCGTGTCCCTTGGCCCCGGTATGATGCGCGGGTGCGCAGATGGATCCCCGACCGACACGAACTCGCCAAGTCCCAATGGCTCAAGCCGTTCGCGAAACACCTCGAGAACGACGCGCTGTGGGTCTCGAACCGCAGCACCGTTGAGCGGGCTGTGGGCATTGGCCTGTTCTTCGGCTTTCTGTTGCCGATCGGTCAGTTCCTGTTCGCGATAGCCGCCGCCGTGCTGATGCGCGCGCACCTGGGCATTGCCGCGGCTTCAACGCTGGTCACCAATCCGCTGACCTTCGGACCGGTGTACTGGCTGGCCTACCAGCTCGGCCTGCGACTGACGGGCGCTGGCCCATTGCCGGCCGACGGCACTGCCGTCGCCGCGGCCACCGGCTCGGCACTGAAGCAAGCGGAGTCAGTGACGACTTTTGCGAACGCGGCTGCGGCCGCCGGCTGGCCGCTGGCGGTAGGCCTCGTGACGTTCGCGCTCTGCGGCGCGCTCGTCGGGCCGTTGCTGGTGCGCCTGCTGTGGCGCAAGCAAGCCTGACGTGGATCTCGGCAGCCGGATCATCAAGGTCAACCATGCCGGCGAGCACGGCGCGATCCAGATCTACACCGGGCAGATCATGATGGCGCGCTTGACCGCGCCGGCACTCGTCGAGGAACTCATCGAGTTCCGTTCGCATGAAATGCGCCACCGCGAGATCTTCGGCGCAGAGCTGGCGCGTCGTGGTGTGCAGCGCTGCCGTAGCTGCTCGCTCTGCGGCATCGGCGGCTGGGTGCTGGGCATCGTCACCGGGCTGATGGGTGCGGGTGCAATCTCGGCAACGACGGTGGCTGTCGAGCAGGTGGTGCTGCGCCACCTCGAACATCAGCTCGCGCAGCTGCGTGGTTCCGACCCGGCGGCGGTGGTCGCCATTGCGGCCATCATCGAGGACGAGCAGCAGCACCATGACCGCTCCGCCGCGCAAGCACGCGCCGGTGCGTTCTGGCCGCGGGTGCTGACGCCGGTCGTCGCTGCCTCGACGGAAGCGGTGATCTGGGTTGGAACGCGTGCATGACGTATCAACTGGTGCGACCCAGTGCGATGTATGAGCGCAGCTACGCCGACTACATTCGTGAACTCGGCGATGAAGAGCGCTATCCCTTTCCGCTCGACTATGCGCACGACGACTTTCCGGCCTTGCTGCGGCGCCTCGATGATCTTGAACGCGGCCTCAATGTGCCTGAGGGCTTCGTACGCAGCAGCACGTATTGGCTGGTGCAGGGCGACGAGCTCGTCGGCGTCTCCAGCTTGCGCCATACGCTGAACGAGCGCATCCGGCACATGGGCGGTCACATCGGGCTCGGCATCCGACCCTCTCGCCGCGGTCGGGGTCTCGGAAGTCTGTTGCTGGGCATGACCATTGCCGAGGCGCGCCAGCGCGGCATCACGCCAATCCACATTCACTGCCACAAGCACAACGCCGCGTCGGCGCGGATGATCGTCAGCAATGGCGGCGTACTGGAATCCGAGGTACCTGAGCCGGGGTCGGAACACGTCGTGCAGCGGTATGCTGTCTCTGGCGTGCGATAGGAGCGACTGCCATGGCCACGAGCCTCGATACCGTTCACTACCTCGTCGACCAGGCGGGCCTGGGTCGCCGGCTCTCGTTCAAGAAAATGTTCGGCGAATACGCGCTGTATGTGGACGACAAGGTCGTGGCCTTCGTCTGCGACGACCAGTTGTTCCTGAAGCCAACGGCGGCCGGACGCGAGTATCTCGGTACCGTCGTCGAGGCGCCGCCGTACCCTGGCTCGAAGGGCTACTTCCTGCTGGTGTCGGAGCCGGATGATCCGGAGCGCCTGCGGGAGGCGTTGATGGTTACGGCTGCGGCGCTGCCTTTGCCGAAACCCAGGCAGCCGAGTCCGAAGAAGAAGGCGAAGAAAAAGCGCAAGACCGTTCGCGCGAAGCGCTGATCAGTCCGCCCCGGGCTCGGTCCTGCGCTTGGGCGTCCAGCCTTCCGGCGGATCCGGCGCCAAGTTCATGGCGATCAGCACCGCACGTCGCGAATCGCTTTCGCGCTCATGCGTGCGCATGGCGGCGAGCTGCTGGTTCGACCACAGCAGTACCTTCTTTGGGCGAACTTTGGGTGTGTATACCGACATCAGACTCTCACTTGCCCAGTCGAAGCGTCGTCGGAGTTCCAAGGCCATGGCTGCTTCAGAGGACCCCGCCGCGGCATTCCTGTTCGCCTGCCCGACTGCAGCCATCTGCACGATGAGGGAGTCAGAACCCATCAGCAGCGCCCGCGCCTGAACGCAGGCTGCATGTCGCCTGGCGTTGAGGCTCCCGCGGCATGTTTTGATGACATCTGTGAATGCTTCGAACAAGTAGACACTCTGTCGGCCGATCACCCCACTCAGCCACGTGATTGCTTCCAGCTCTGCATTGCGTCGTGACTTTCCGGCGTGCGTAGCGCTGACGAACTCATCGACCGCGACGACCGCTGCCGGGTTGCTGTAAGTCCGGAAGTCGGGCTGCAGTCCAAGCGCTTCAAGCGCTGCATCGACGGCTGCTTCATCTTCGCTTTGCAGGGCGCCGCGCAGCCGCGGAACGAGTGCGAGCCCGTTGCCCGGATCCACACGTGCCAACGACTCGGCGGCCGCTCCCGCGTCGCAACCTTCGATCGCCAGGCACCCCAGCAGGCGGAATGCCAGGATCGGACGACTCTCAGGAGCCTGTGCCGCCGCCGCGACGAGCCGATCGACATCCGTGCGGTCGACGGACATGACCGGTATCCACGCAGGGTCCGAATAGTCATCCGCCATCGGCAGGGGGAGCGGGGCCAAGGCGCGAGCGAGTCGCGAATTGGGGTCTGTGCGTAGTGCGAGTGCCTCAGCGCCTTTCGTGACCCACGCGTTGTACTCCGCCAGAGAGTCAGATTCAGACCGCGCCGTCGCGCAGCCGCTCATTGCGGTCAATGCCGCCAATGCAGACAGAACCAGGAAGCTCGGCATGAGGCGCATCAGCAACC
>CAZPJE010000285.1:0-13058 GCA_964586725.1 uncultured Steroidobacteraceae bacterium
TTCTCTCGGAACGTGACGCCAAATCATCGCCGAACAGCGAATGATGGTGCCGGGCGAATTCGACGATTACCTCCTTCAGGGCCAGTTCCAGCACCGCTGCAGCGGCAACCGCATAGAATCCGACATAGCGACTTTGCAGGAACGCGTTGGCGGAATTGACAGCCTCGTCGAAGTGCACGGAGACGTCATCAACAAGCTGAAAATGTTTGCTATAAGCCATGCGTGTCAGGCATCCAGCAAATGATGCCTTGCTCTCTCAATGCGTCGTTTTACTACCGTTGAATCGCTGGTGCTGACCGACAAAGTGCTAATGAAATCGGGATCGCTCTTTAGGGCTTGGTAGCGCGTAGCCAAGTCATTCGGAACGCGATTGGAAACGGTGCAAAGTAGTCCCATTACGCAGTCCAGAGCGGAGACGTTGATACGGCCGCTCTTGATATGGAATGGCTTGTCGCCAAGCTTTTCAACGATCTGCTTGCAGACAGCCGGAAAGCTTTCTAAAAAATTCTTGGCTTCGGCTGCTTCGGCAGTCTTGTAGTGGCTCATGGTCTTATTCAGAAACTCCTTCATCGGCTTCTCGTAATCGTCTATCCGAGTTGAAACCGCAAGCACGCGGAGAATCATCTCGATGTCCTTCTGATGCTTGTCGAAGGCGGACTTTCCGATGATGTTCCGCCACGAGCTGTCGGCATTGAGGCTTGTGAGTGCTTCGACCAGTGGGCCATTAAAGACGCAGTGGCGAATCTCTTGAGCAGTCAGCGGGGTCCCACCCGTGTTGAGGCGCTCAAAGATGTGGTAGGCGCTAGTGTCGTCGTTTGTTGGTCCAATTTGCTTGATGTTGATCACTCGGAGAACGCGACCTTTCAGCTTTCTTTGGTCGGCTGCATCGAGGTCCTCGAACGACTTTCCTGCGTAGGGGCTCTTTTCGCTGAGCCCAGTCAGTCGAAACACCGCCTTCTTCCCTTGATAGTTTTCTTCGCCGAAATACCCCTTAAAGAAATAGATAATGGACATGATTCGTTGCAGTCCATCGATTACAAGATTTCTGTTTTGAGGGTCTACAAAAAAGAAGGCTTGGGGCACTGGCAGTCCCATGAGCAAGCTTTCAATCAGCAATGAGGATTGCTTGATTGTCCAAACGAACTTGCGTTGGAAAGGGGGCACGATGATGTCCCCGTTCTTCCACATCTCGTCGATCACGCTTAGCGTGTAGTCGGCGGGGTATGCGGCAATATCGTAAGTGACAAATGCTTCGTCTTCGGGCGGTTCGGTGTCATCAGTTTCAATTTCGTCGTCAGTCATTGGAGCTCCCGTTGTGGCCCTTAAATCTTAGCTCACATCGTCGATTTGAGGGCTGGGTTTGCCATTGTGATGGGCCGGGGCCCCTTCCTCATTGACGAGGCGCCGATGGGTAGCACGCCTGAAAGATGTTCGGTTCTACCTGGAGAAGGAACTAAGGAACTCTGTCAGCGCCTCCGATAGCTATCGCGTGCTGCTCACCCGCGCGCGCAAGGGGATGATCGTGTTTATTCCCCGCGGTGATCCGATTGGTGAGGATGAAACCCGACCACAATCCATATATGACGAGATCGCGAACTACCTGATCAGCTGCGGTGCATGCGCGTGGCCGTCAGTGGGCAGCTAGCGTATCCATGCAACGTTACTGGCGCACCGGCCTCACTCGAACAAGCTGAGCAGGTTCTGGTACTTCTCGATGTACCAGCGGTTCTCATTGTTGTAGCGCGGGATCGGCACGGGGAGCACATCGTCGCCGTCGCGCTTCCAGACGCAGGGGCAACGCACGCGGCTGCCGGCGGGCAGGTCGCCGGCGCGCGTCAGCGAGTCGGGCGAAACGCGCATCCGCGTCAGCGCGCGCAGCAGCCGAGTCACGTTGCGCGGCCCGCCGTTGTACGCGGCGACCGGGAAGATGCCGAGCACGGCCGGGTCGCTGCGATAGGTATCGCGCAGGTCGGCGCGCATCTGCGACAGCTCGAGATCGAGCAGGCAGATCGCGGCCTTCATTGCGTTGCGCATGTTGGTCGCACCGCGCACGAAGTCCGGGTCGAGGTTGGCGCCGCGACAGCGCCGCACGACCAGCGAATAGGTGCCGTTGCCGCGAAAGTTCGTGAACTGCATGGGCCCGACGGCGCCGGCACGCGAGATGCTGAAATTGAAAGCCTCTTCGCGCTTGAGGCCATAGTGGCTCAGCACGGCCTCGAAGGCGCCGAGCCCATCGCGGATGAACTCGGTGTCGTCGGTCTGCTCGATCACGGCGAGCGTCGTGACGACTTCGGCCGGCACGATATCCGCAAGCAACTCGCCCGGATACGCGAGGCTCGGCACTTGCGCGGCGCGCAGCTCGGCCAGCGCGCGCGCGGCGGTCGCCAGCAGGTACTCACGGCCATTGCTGATGAAGCCTGGGTCCAGCGTATCGGTCGTGAAGGGCAGGTAGACGATGGGCTTCGCGGTCTGCGCGACGGCGCGCCAGCGGCGCTGTGCCAGCAGCGCGCTGTCGAACACCGGGAACTTGCGGCCGTAGACGCGCAGCGGTTCGCCGTTGCGCGAGAACGCCAACATCAGCCGTTCGGCCCCCGTGCCCTTGATGTGCCGCGCCTGGACGCCGGGCGTCAGCACGCGCACCGGCAGTGGCCGGCGGCCGGGGTACCAGCGCACGGGCGGACGCGGGATCTCTACATGCGCGATCGACCATTCGAGCCGGGTGTCGCTCCACAGTGCGAAGGCAATCGGGCGACCGCGGAGCGTCTCGCGCCGCCCCTTGCCGATGAACACGTAGTCGAGCTCGACGTCTTGCAGCAGCGCGCGCGCTTCGACGACGAGGTCGCGGATGCGGTCGTGGCGCGGCCTGACGCTCGCGACGACGACCTGCTCGAGTGGTGCGGCGGGCGCGGCACTGGTCTCGTCCGCGGCATCGGTCTCGGCCTCTGCCGCAGTCGCCGGTGCGTCGCCGTGCTCGGGCTCGCCCGTCGGTTCGATGGCTGCCTGCTGTTCTTCGAACTCGACGGCTGCAACCAGTGCTGCAGGCACTTCCTCTTCGCCACCGAGTTCCGCCGTGGATGCGCACCCGGTCAGCAGCAGCGCGACGGGCAACAGCCAGGCCGCGCCGCCGAGTTCGGCAGGCGCAGCCGACGCCGTCGCCATCGGTTCGGGTGGCGTTGCAGCGTTGCGGAACAGGCGCGACAGGATCTTCACGGCCTGGCAATGGTACAGGATGGCGTGCGACGCGCCGTGCCCAAGAATTATTCACTTGCAATGCCCATTCCGCACGCTAGATTTGATGCTGCGCAAGCACCTTCCGGCCATCGATCCACCAACAATAAAGCGAGGCTGACAGATGAAATTTGGCGTCTTCCTTCCGAATGGCAGCAACGGCTACATCATCTCGCACAACAGCCCGGTCTATTCCCCGACCTTCGCCCACAATCGCGACATCACGCTGGAGGCGGAGCGCCAGGGGCTCGACTTCGTGCTCTCGATGATGAAGTTCCGCGGCTTCGGCGGGCCAACGAAGTACTGGGATGCCTGCCTCGAATCCTTCACGCTGATGGCGGGCCTGGCGAGCGTCACTGACCGCATCGGCCTGATCCCGAGCGTCGCGCTGCTGGCGCAGCATCCGGCCTATGTCGCGCGCATGGTGGCGACGATCGACGACATCAGCAACGGTCGCTGTGGTCTCAACATCGTCACCGGCTGGAACAAGCCGGAGTACACGCAGATGGGCCTGTGGCCGGGCGACGAGTACTACAACCGCCGCTACGAGTACGCGCGCGAGTATGTCGAGATCATGCAGTCGCTGTGGCGCACGGGCACGGCCACGCGCAAGAGCGATTTCTTCAACGTCGAAGACTGCCGTTGCGAACCGCGTCCAGGTAAGGAGATCCAGATCGTGTCGGCGGGCCAGTCGCCGCTGGGTCTGAGCTTCGTCGCCGAACGGGCCAACCAGAATTTCGTCATGGCGGAATCCCATGTGCTGGCCGACATCACCCGGCGGCTGCAGGAAACGGCGTCGACCCACGGCCGCAAGGTCGGCACCTACGCGCTGTTCGGCCTGATCACGGCGCCGACGGATGACGAAGCGCGGCAGATCGGCAAGGACATCATCGACGGCGCCGACACCGATGCGATCGCGACGATCATCCGCAGCGCGAGCATGGACACCAACACGGGCGGCACGGCCGATCGCCTCAAGGCGGGGCTCAGCAAGAGCCTCGAGGAAGGCAACATGGCCTTCATGGGCTTCCCGGTGATCCACGGCTCCTATGCCACGGTGGCACGCAAGATCGACGAACTCGCCGCGACGACCGGGCTCGAAGGCATGCTGTTCAGCTGGTCGGATTTCGTCGGCGGCATTCGCGACTTCGGCGAGCGGGTTGCACCGCTGCTGAAGTGTGGTGATGCCTTGCGCGCCCGGCAGGCAGCGTAAGCGTTGCGGTGTCCCGTCGCTCGGCGCTGTCAGGGCGTCGAGCGGCGGTTCACGATCACCAGCATGACGAGGCTCGCGCCGAGGAACGCGATCGCGACCCATCCTGCGCCCGCAAGCCCGATGGCTCCCGTCAGCGAGGCGCTGAACGCAGGGCTGATCGCGAAGCCCAATGTCTGCGCGAGCATGCCACTGACAGCGAGGCCGCCCAGCGGATCCAGCTTCGCGAGGAACCCCATGACATTCGGGAAGCACGTGAACCACGCGAAGATGAATCCCGCCGTCGCGAACATGAAGGCATTGCCGCCAGGCTGCAGCGCCAGCACGACGCCGGCGGTCGCCATGCCGCAGACCATCGCGGCGACCACGCGCTGATTGCCGAAGCGCCGCGCGAGCGTCGGCGCGAGTGCCGCACCGACGAGGCCGGCGATCAGGAAGGCGCGACCGATGATCTGGCTCACCTCGCCGGCCTCGAGCCCGGATGCGAGCCCGAAGCGGCCGACGAGCGTCCAGAGCGACGCGAGGCCTACATAAAGAATCAGCACCAGCACCAGCGCATCGACGCGGGTCGCGGGGCGCGCCGCCGATTCGGCGGTGCGCGGCGCATGCAGGCGATCCGGCAGCGCGCCGAGCAGCAGCAGGCCGACGGTCGCGTAGGTGGCGACGAGGCCGAGCAGGCCCGCCACGCCGAACCGCTCCAGCAGCGCGGGCGCGAGTTCCAGGTTCACGGCGCCTGCGATCAGGATCACGGCGGTGTAGATGGCGAAGTCGCGATCCGCGGTCGCGCGTTGTGCCAGCTGCCCGGCGAAGGCGATGGTGCAGCCCTCGCCAAGGCCCGCGATGACGCGGCACGCGGCATGGGCCGCAAAGCCATCTGCACCCGCGGACAGCGCATTGCCGACGATGATCAGTCCGAGTGCTCCCGCGGCGATGCGCCGGACCGGCAAGCCGCGCAGCGGGCCGAGCAGCGCGGCGTTGCCGGTGAGCATGGCCGTGAGCTGGATGCTGACCAGGACGCCCGCGGTCGCGAGACTGAAGCCGCCCTGGTCGGCGAACGCACCGACCAGCACGGGCAGGATGCCGAGCGAGTTGGCACCGGACAGGCCGAGCAGGATCAGCGCGACGAGCTGTAGCGAACCGCCGGACGAAGCGCTCATCCTGCTGCCTGCGTGCGCGCCGGCAGCGTGTTGACGAAGTCGGCGAGCGCGCGCGCGACGTTGATCGGGTCACGATCGGGCTGGAAGTCGCCGCCGGCCACGATGGCGGTCGCCGCATCCGGGCGCAGTTCGCAGGCGCGCGCGAACATCGGCCACAGCACGTCGTCGCGCGAGCACATCAGCTGCAGCGGCATCGACACCTTGGCGAGGGCGGCGCAGGCGTCCTGGCGCCAGACTGCGCCGAAGGCCAGCGGCGTGGAGCGCCACGCGATCAGGTGGTCGACGAGTTCCGCGGTCTGCAGGTCGACCGTGGCACCGGCACCGATGGTGCGCAGGTACTCCCACGCGGTTTTCAGGTACGCGCCGCTCGATTCCGGCACGAACGGCTGCAGGAACACGCGGCCGAACTGCTCGCGCTCCTCGGCATTCGGCGTCACCGGTCCGATGATCGACAGCGCGCGCACGCGCTGCGGGATCGCGAGCGCGATCTCGAGACCGACGCAGCCGCCAGTGTGATGACCACAGACCACGAAGCGATCGATGCCGAGTGCGTCGATCGCCTCGATCAGTCGGTCGCCGAGCCAGGCGATCGACGGCACCTCGGCGGGTTGCCATGACTGCCCGAAGCCTGGGGTATCGAACGCAATGCACCTGAAGGACGGCGACAGCTCCGCCATCATCAGTTCGAACATGCGACTCGATGATGCTGTCTGGTGAAAGAACGCGATGACCGGTGCATCGGCCCGGCCCGCAGTCCGGTAGTGGACCTGGCCGCCAGGAGTCGAGACGTAGCCTCGCGTCACGTTGTTCACGTCAGGGCCTCTATATAGAGTGTTGGAACTAAGCGGGATTCTGCAGCGCGCGCGGGCCGCCTACAGGCTGTGCTTCTTCAGGAAGCTGCGGTACGCGCCGGCGACGCCCTCCGGGTCCAGATCCGGCTCGAAGTTCGCGCCTTTCAGCACCGCGGAGTCCGCATCGGGGCGCAGCTCCTTGGATCGCCCGAAGAACGGCCACAGCACATCGTCCGTGGCGCACATCAGCAGCAGCGGCACGCGAATGGCCATGAACGGCGTCGTGAAATCCTGCCGCCAGACATTCGTGTACGCCATGAACCGGCCCATGTACGCACGCGCGGTGTCGAGCAGTTCGCGGTGGTGCAGGGCGAGATCGCCGTGCGCGCCGAGGCCGCGCAGGTAATCCCAGGTGGTCTTCAGATACTCGCCTTGTTCGGTGGGCGAGAACGGCGTGGAGTAGTGCTTCTTGTACTCGTTGCGCTCCGCTTCCGTCAGCGGCACCGGCCCGATCATCGCCACCGAGGCGACGCGTTCCGGCTGGCGCGAAGTCATTTCCACCGCGATGCAGGCGCCGGTGTGGTGGCACAGGATGTGGAACTGGCCGATGCCCAGCGCATCGATAGCCTCGAGCAACCACTCGGCATAGGTGCCGATCGAGGGCGGCAACTGCGGCGGATCAAACGAACCGCCGAAGCCGGGCGTATCGAAGGCGATGAACGCCCGCTCGCCGGCCATCTGCTCCATCACCTTGACCCACATCGCGCCGGAGCTGGCGGTCTGGTGCAGGCAGATCACCGGCAGGCCCGGCCCGTGCTGCCGGCGATAGTGGACCTGTCCGGCGGCAATGTTCGCGTAGCCTTTCTGGATCATCGCAGGCTCCCGTCAGCGCAGGCCGAGCGAACCGGGGTTGACCAGTCGCTTCGGATCGAGGAGATCCTTGACGCCGTGGATCACCTTGGGGAGCGCGGCGTTGTTCATGATCTCGGTGTACGGGTAGTACTTGCCGAGCTGCAGGTGCATGCCGCCGTGGCGGTCGAACAGGTCGCGCAGCTGGTCACGCAGTGACAGTGCGACCTTGCGGCGCGCTTCGTTCGCCGGGATGTCCTTCCACTTCGCCGCGAACTCCGGCTCGATCAGCGACAGACGGAACTCGCCCAGCTGGTCATGCCAGTAGAAGCTCGGCTCGATGACGAACTCGCTGCCGGCGAAGCAGGTCAGGTACGAGGTCTTGATGCCCCACTGCGTCATCAGCGGCTGCTGTTCTGCGAGCCACTTCTCCGTGGCCTGGGCCGCGGGGATCGCCTTTGACAGCGGGAAGAAGCCGTGCACCGGCAGCCAGATCTCGCCATCGGAGCCCAGCAGCACCGTGCGGACGCCGCCGAACGGATTGGCGCGGAACACCTGCGGGATCGAGTTGGCCATCTCGAGGCCGCCTTCTTCGGCGCAGATGTCCGCGCCGAGATCCATGTGCTCGGCCGCCACCGTTTCGGTGTGGCCGTCGAAGGTCATGTGCAGGCTGTAGGGCACGTTCTTCAGGATGCGCTTGCCGCCCATCGCCATCTTCGCGGCGCCCGCGAGCCCCTTGAGGCCACCCTTGCGCGCGACCTTGCCCATGATCGCGAGGCCTTCCTCGAAGGTGATGCCCTGCTTCTCGAAGCCGCTGTTGTAGTAGGGGTCGAAGCCGTAGCACTCCGATGAGATGTTCAGGCGCGCGATGCGCAGCTGCGCCTTGAGCATCGCTTCGAGCGTGTCGAACTTGTAGGACAGATACGCCGTGTGCTTCTGCAGCGTCATCAACCGCAGCACCGCGACGCCCTTGACGCCGAACGCGCCGGTGTCCGCCGTGAACAGGCCGGTGACATCCGGGCCGAAGTGGCGCCAGAACGCGTTGCTGGTCTTGTGGGCGCCAGAGCCCGTCGTCAGCACCGAGCCATCGGCCAGCACGACCTTGAGCCCGAGCACGCTGTCCGCCACCGTGCGCTCGGTGCCGGAGCCGTGGAACAGGCTGTTCTGCGACAGGGCACCACCTACGGTCGCATACATGCCGGACAGTGGGCCCCAGTAGGGCGTGCGCAGGCCGAGCGGGTTCAGCGCTTCGAACAGCGACTTCCAGGTGCAGCCGCACTCGACCACGACATACATGTCCTCGCGATTGATCTCGAGCACGCGGTTCATGCGCTGCATGTCGATGAGCACCGTGTCCGGGCGCTCGGGCGTGTAGCCGCTGGTGTACGACATGCCGCCACCACGCGCGACCACCGCATGCCCGGCGCGGGTCGCCGCGCCGACCGCAGCCGACAACTCTTCGAGACTGCCCGGCCGCACGACGCAGGCCGCGGTCTGGTAGGGGCGGAAGCTCAGGTCGCGTGAGTAGAAGTCGCGCGTCTTCTCATCCGCGCTGACGTGCTCCTTGCCGAGCACCCGCTCGAGTTCGGCAACCACAGAGCCAGAAGCTGAAGGCATCACATTCGCGTTCATGACGTTCTCCGGTGTGTCCGTGGGCGGCTCAGATCTCGACCCGGAACTTCACGCCGAAGCGCGCTTCGATGTCGCGCTTGACGAGGTCGGGGCCGACGGCCTCGTTCGCGTAGGCCTGATCGCGCTGCAGGCCATTCGTGGCCTCCTTGCGCAGGATCACCAGCAGGTGCGTGCCGTCGAACAGCGAGAACGGGAACTCGTGCCAGCAGTTCTTCTTCATCACGAAGCCGGCTTCGCCGTCGAACAGGAACGCCTCGGCTTTGTCGATGTCCGGCAACTCGTGATCGTTCGGCGGCGCGAACACCGCGACGAACGGCTTGTTGTTCAGCGAGATGAAGCCCTGCGTGTGCTTCGGGTGACGCTCCATGTGGCTGACCTCCAGCGGCCGGAAGTCCACGGTCACCAGTGGCAACTCCGTTTCCGAATCGGATTCGAAGTTCACGACGCGCCGCACCTTCGCCTTGCCGTCGTAGAAGTCGATCGGCAGCGGCGCGATGTTCGGGTTGTAGCCGAGGATCTCGCCGTACGGCGCGAGCGCCTCGGCCGTTGCCCGCTTCGCCTTCAGCACCCGCACTTCGATCTTCGGGTTCGGTACTGCGTTCATCGTCGACTCCTCGGGGCGCTCGTGCGCTCGATGTCAGGGTTGTTTCGTTTCTTGCATTACACGAGCCGCGGCGCGCACGGCGCGCACGATGCTCTGGTAGCCGGTGCAGCGGCACAGGTTGCCGGCGATGGCGGTACGAATTTCTTCGTCGGTCGGGTTCGGGTTCTCGTTCAGCAGTTCTGTTGCGGTGAGCAGCATGCCGGGCGCGCAGAAGCCGCACTGGAAGCCCGCTTCGTCCCAGAAGGCCTGCTGCACCGGCGAGAGCTTGCCGTTCTGCTTCAGGCCTTCCAGCGTCGTGATCTGCTTGCGCTGCACGGTCGCCGCGAGCGTGATGCACGACTTCGCGACCTTGCCGTCTACCATCACCGTGCAGGCGCCGCAGTGGCCCGTCATGCAACCCATGTGGGTGCCGGTGAGCCGCAGGTCGTCGCGCAGCCAGTCGAGCAATGACGTGCACGGCGGAACCACCTCTTCGCGGTTCTTGCCGTTCACGCTGCACTGGAGCAGGACGGTGTCTTCGATCAGTTCATCGAGATTCGTCGACATGGTTGCTCTCCTGGCTCAGCGCGCGGTGGCGCGCGCGACCGCAGCAGCCAGCGCGCGGCGCGCGACCACGCCCGCCATGGCGCGCCGCCATCCGGCATCGCCCTGCTGGTCGTTCATGGGTTGCATGACGAGCGTCGAGCATGCGGCCTCGAGCTCCTGCGCGGCGCGCGGGTCGAAGGGGCGACCGAGCAGCCCCTTCAGCGCCGCACTCGCATCGATCGGTCGTTCCGCGACCGCACCGATCACGAGGCGCGCCGCGGTGAGTTTGCCGCCATCGAGCGCCACGACGGCGGCGGCATTCGCGGAGCCGTAGCCGCCTTCCGTGATCTTCAGTTTCTCGTACGCCCAGCCGGTGCCGGGCGAGGTGGCGCGCACCAGCACGCGCACGATCAGCGCCTGGCTGCCGAGGCCATGGCTGGTTTCCGCGATCACCGCCGCGAGCGGGGCGCGACGCGTGCCGCCTGCGGCGAGTATCTCGACTTCCGCGCCGAGCGCGAGCAGCGGCGGGATGATGTCGTACAGCGGGTGCATCGCGACGATGTTGCCGCCGACGGTGCCGCGGTTGTGCACCTGCCAGCCGCCCCCGACGAGGCCGGCCGCATACGACAGCAGCGGCAGCGCCTTCTGCACGAGGGCGTCCTTCTGCAGCTCGCGATGCACCGTCAGCGCGCCGATCGACACGACGCCGTCTGCTTCGCGGATTCCCTTGAGCTCCGGCAGCGCGCCGATGTCGACGTACACGGTCGGCATCAGCTTGCCGTAGTTCACATGCGGCATCAGTTCCTGGCCGCCCGCGATCACGACGGCGCCGGCGCCGAGGCCGCCGAGCAGCTCGACCGCCTGCGCTGCGTTGCGCGGCCGCGCGTACTGCGGATGCAGGCTCATGCGACCTCCTGCTTCTTGGCAGGCTGCTTCGCAGCCTGGATGGCTTCCCAGACCCGCGGCGCCGTGACGGGCAGGTCCGTGAGGGCGGCGCCGAGCGGCGCCAGCGCATCGTTGACCGCGCAGACGATCGCGGCGGCCGAGCCACCCACGCCGGCTTCACCTGCGCCCTTGAGGCCCATGTAGGTGACGGGGTTCGGGCTGTCGTGATGCACCATCGTGATCGGCGGCACGTCGAGTGCGCGCGGCATCACGTAGTCGACGAAGCCATTCGTGAGCTGCTTGCCGTTCGCATCGAAGCGGATCTCTTCGTTCAGCATGCCGCCGATGCCGAACGTGATCGCACCGCAGGCCTGTCCCTCGACGAGCACCGGGTTGATCACCTTGCCGCAATCGTGCGCCGCCGCGAACTTCAGCAGCTTGACGTGGCCCGTCTCCCGGTCGACCTCGCAGACCACCGCGTACGCGGCGTTCGAGTACGACGGGTAGGGATTGATGCGGCCATGCGCGTCCGGTGTGTGCCGGATCAGGCCGGGCCGGAACGTGCACGTGGCCTCGAGCGGCGGAGTGATCGCGAGCCCGATGTCGTAGGCGCGCGTGTACGACGCATACGCAGCCTCGCGCACCGTGAGCGTCTTGTCGGCGACGGCGCTCGAGCGCAGCACGCCGCGCTCCATCGTCATCGTCGACGCGTCCACGCCGAGCAACGCCGCGCCGATCGTCAGCAGCTTCGCGCGCACTTCGCGCGCCGCGGCCGCGCAGGCGCCGCTGGACACGATCAGGCTGCGGCCGGAGTAATTGCCGAAACCGTAGGGGCAGGTCGTGGTGTCGCCCTGGATCACGCGGATGCCGTCGACCTCGACACCGAGCTCGTCCGCGACGATCTGCGCGAGCGCCGTGGGATTCTGCGTGCCCGGATGCGTGACGCCGGTCAGCAGCGTCACGGAACCGTCCGGTCCCATGCGCACGGTGGAGGAATCCCAGCCCGACACCATCGTGCCCGGAATCGCGCCGCCCTCCGGCGTCAGTTCGAACGCGATGCCGATGCCCAGCAGCTTGCCCTGCTTGCGCGCTTCGGCCTGCTTGCGCTTCCAGTCGTCGTAGCCGAGTGCCTCGAGGGTCTTGCGCACGGCGCCGGCGTAGTCGCCGGAGTCGTAGACGAGACCCGTCGGGCTGTCGTAAGGGAAATTTTCCTTCGGCACGAAGTTCCGGATCCGGATGTCCACCGGGTCGAAACCCAGCGTGCGTGCCGCGTTGTCGATCGCGAGCTCCAGCGCGAGCGCGGTCGCTTCCTTGCCGTAGCCGCGCGACGCATTCCACGACGGCTTGTTCGTGGACACGATGTTCATGCTGACGTCGATGTCGCGAACCTTGTACGGCCCAGGCATCGTGAGGCCGGTCAGGAACGCCATGCCCCAGCCCGGGCAGGCGCTCGGCGCGCCCGTGTTCGCGTAGGCGCGATCGCGCAGGCCGAGGATGTCGCCTTCCTTCGTCAGCGCGAGTTCCATCTCGTGCGTCTGTTCGCGCGCACCGATCAGCAGGCATTCCTCGCGATCCTCGACCCACTTCACCGGACGCTGCGTGCGCAGCGCGAGCAGGCAGGTGAGGGCCTCTTCCGGATGGCCGTGCATCTTGGCGCCGAACGCGCCGCCGATCACTGGTGCAATGATGCGGATCAGGTTCTCGGGCATGCGCAGCGCCGTTGCGAGCACGTTGCGCAGCGGATGCGGATTCTGCGATGTGCCGTAGAACGTCAGCCCGTGCGACTCCGGATCCGGCACGGCGTTGTAGACGCGCGTCTCGATGGGCTGCGTCGAGAAGCGATGGATCTTCACGGTCGTCTTGACGACGTGCGCGGCCTTGTCGAACGCGCCGTTCGGATCGCCGTTCACGAACGGCAGCGCGATGATGCTGTTCGATTCCCAGCCCGGCACGACGATGGGCGCATCGGGCTGCAGCGCTTCTTTCGCGTCGAGCACTGCCGGCAGTGGCTCGTATTCGACCAGCACCTTCGACGCCGCATAGCGGGCGGTGCGCTTGTCCTGCGCGACGACCACGGCGACGGGCTGGCCGTAGCACCACACCTTGTCGACGGCCAGGCAGCGGATCGCGACGGTGCGCCCACCGAAGCCGATCGGATCGATGTAGTGCGGCACGGG
>CAZPJE010000286.1:0-3757 GCA_964586725.1 uncultured Steroidobacteraceae bacterium
CGGCTGCGAAGTCCTCAGGACCTTGTCGATGTCGGCCTTGACGGCGGCGAGGTCGAGCTTCGCGAACTCCTTCGCATAGTCGAAGTCATCGCCGAACGGATTGGACTTGACGCCATGCTGGCGCAGCGGGGCGAGATTGAGTTTCTCGGGCCACCAGTCCTGGTTCGTCATCGGCTTGCCGGCCGCGTTGTCGGCGAGCGCCGGCGTGGTCGGCGCGATGCCGAGCAGCGCCGCGGCGATAGCGGCTGCGATGAGGTTCGAAGGTTTGATTCGCATGCGAGAGACTCCTTGTCTTTGAGACCGTAGGACGGCGACGTAATGTGGACCACCGGCAGGGTGCGTGACAGTTGATGTTCTCTATGAAAGCGATAGACGTCGTCAATCAGGGGAAATCGCGCTAACGTCTGCACGCAATCGTCTGACGTCCACGGAGTGCCGATGCGAGCATCGCGAAGAATCTTTTTGCAGCGCAGTACAGCGGCTGGGGCCCTGCTGGCGGTCGACGCGATGTCGCGACGCTCGCTGGCGGCTGAACGCACCGAGGTTCTCGTGCTCGGCGCCGGTCTCGCCGGCCTGCACGCCGCGCTGTTGCTCGAGGAGCAGGGCGCGCGAGTCACCGTGCTCGAGGCGAGCGGGCGCACGGGCGGCCGCTTGCGCACGGTCACGCTGGATGGCGTCGCGCTCGACCTCGGTGCCTCGCAGGTTGGCAGCAACTACGGTCGAGTGCTCGACGCGGCGCGACGTGCGGGCGCTAAGGTCGGAAACGATCCGCGCGGACCCGTCGAGACCTGCTTCCACATCGGTGGCGAGTTGATCCGCAAGGACCGCTGGCGCGACTCGAAGGCCAACCGCACGGTGGGAGCGGAGCGCGAGGTACTGCCGCACGCACTCGATACCGCCTACATGTTCCGCCTGAATCCGTTTGGCGACGACGTCGGGGCCTGGCTCGAGGACAAATGGGCTGGCCTCGACATCCCGGCCGGCGACTGGCTCATGCAGCAGGGCGTCTCGCAGGCGGCAGTCGAACTCATGAGCATCTCGACCGACTACACCGACATGTGGTCGACGTCTGCTCTCGCGATGCTGCGCGACGTGGCGCGCGCCCGGCTCGGGGGTTTCGTCGCGGACAACAAGACGCCGCTGCATGCCGGCGCTGGGGTCGAGTGGTTTGGCTTCGTGGGCGGCGCCGAACGACTGGCGGAGGCGATGACGCGGCGGCTCGCGTCACCCGTGCGCCATGGCAAGTTCGTGACGCGCGTAGAGCAGGGTGCGACGCGTGCCGAAGTGACCTGTCTCGACGGTTCGCGCTACAGCGCCGACTTCGTGGTCTGCGCACTGCCGTTCTCCGTGCTGCGGCACGTGTCCATTCTGCCGGCGTTGCCACCGGCGCAGGCCGAGGCCGTCAACGCCAGCGTCTATGGCGGCACGACGCACGTGATCCTCGAGCCGACGGCGCCGTTCTGGGAGCAGGACGGGTACGGCCCTTCGATGTTCACCGACGGGCCGCTCGAGCGGATCTTCGCGATCCGCATCGGCGACCAGATTCCGTTCCTGCGCGTCTGGGTCAATGGCTATGCCGCGGACAGGCTCGATGCGTTGCCGCCAGCACAGCTCGGCGAGTTCGTCGTGCGCGAGATCGAGCGGATGCGACCGGCTGCCCGCGGCAAGCTGCGCGTGCGCGAGGTGTTCTCGTGGGGCGCCGAGCCGTTCACGCTCGGGCATCGTCACGTGTTCCTGCCCGGCCAGGTCAACCGCTTCGCGCGGCAGATGGACCAGCCCTGGCAGCGGATCCACTTCGCGGGTGAACACCTGCGCCGCATGGAGTTCGGCATGGAGGCCGCGATGGAAACAGCCGAGCGGGCGGCAGTGGCCATCCTCTCAGCGTGACGCGGGTCGCAGTCCGCGCCGTTGCGCGCGGCTGATGCGTCGATGAACCTGCCAGCACCAGCGCCTTCAGATCGGCCGCGACGTTGCCGATAACGCGAAAGCACGCGCGGATTCGGCGACGTTTCCACGCGACTTAACGCAGCTGCGCTGGAGCCATCGCGCGTGATGAATTTTAGGGCCTGGGTCGTGTCCCTGGCGGCGGGAGCGCTGCTGGTCGCGAGCTATCTGACGCTGACATCGGTCCGGGCGCTCGAGTCGCTCGGGCGCGAAGCGCAGCGGGTCTTTGCGGCCAAGGACGTCACCGCCGACATCCTGCCGCCTCCGATGTACCTGATCGAAACACGGCTGGTCGCCGGGCTGGCCTACGATGGCTACACGGAACCGGAGGCGGCCGGGTTGCAACTCGAGGGTCTGCGCGCAGAGTACCTGTCGCGGGTCGAGCACTGGCTCGCCAATCCGCCCTTCGGCCTCGAATCCGACCTGCTGGGTGCGCAGCACCGCGCGGCGCTCGAGATGATCGATGTCGTGCACGGCCAGTTCCTGCCGCGGCTGGCAGCCGGCGATCGCGTCGGCGCGCGCGCCGCGCTCGATCGACTGCACGAGCTGTACCTGCAGCACCGCGCGGGCGTCGATCGCACGGTGGTGTCGGCGGCGGCGTTCGCGAACGCGCGCAAGAGCAGCTTCGAACAGACGCGCACGGAAACCCTGCGGGGCTCGGTGCTGGCACTGGGATTCGGCGCGCTGGTCGTGCTGCTGATGTTCTGGGGCATCCGGCGGCGCTTGCAGCGCACGCTCGGCGCGGAACCAGAGCAGCTTGCCGCACACGCCGGTCGCCTCGCGTCGGGTGATCTCGATGCGCCGTTGCCGGCAACCGTTGCCGGCAGCACGGCGGAGTCGCTCGAGGTGATGCGCGTGCGCCTGCGGCGCCTGCTGGAAGAAGAGCGCGCGCATGCCCAGGTGCGCGCGGATCTTGAGCAGGCACAGGCCAGCATGCGCGCCGCCGAGGAGGCGAACCGCACCAAGGGCGAGTTCCTCGCGACGATGAGCCATGAGTTGCGCACGCCGATGAACGGCGTGCTGGGTTTCACCCAGTTGATGCTGGACACATCGTTGAACGCCGAGCAGCGCAATTTCATGCGCACGATCGATGCGTCGGGCCAGTCGCTGCTCAGTCTGCTGAACGACCTGCTCGACTACTCCAAGATCGAAGCCGGCATGCTCAGCGTCGAGTCCGTGCCCTGCGACCTCGTGCGGATTGTCGAAGGTGCGACGTCGATCATGCTGCCGCGCACGGCCGACAAGGGCCTGGAGCTGCTGGTGGAGATCCAGCCCGACGTGCCGCGCTGCGTGCGCGGTGACGAGGGTCGCCTGCGCCAGGTGCTCGTCAACCTGATCGGCAATGCCGTCAAGTTCACCGAGCGCGGCCACATCCTCGTGGCGTTGCAGCGCTTGCCGACCGGAGAGCTCGAGATCTCCGTCACGGATACCGGCATCGGCATCGACGAGACGGTGCAGGCGAAGTTGTTCCAGCGCTTCGTGCAGGCGGATTCGAGCACGACGCGCCGGTACGGCGGCACGGGGCTTGGCCTCGCGATCTGCCGGCAGCTGGTCACGCTGATGGGCGGCGAGATCGGCGTGCGCAGTCGGGTCGGCGAGGGCTCCACGTTCTGGTTCCGCCTGCCGATCGAGGAGGTCGAAGGCGTGTCGCTGGAAGAGCCGGACAGTGAAGCCGACGTCGATGGCCTGAAGCTGCTGATCGTCGACGATAACGAGACGAATCGGCGCATCCTCGAGTCGCTCGCCGATCGCTGGGGCATGCGCCACACGAGCGTCGATGGCGCCGCGGCCGCGTTCCGTGCGCTGGACGCCG
>CAZPJE010000287.1:0-3630 GCA_964586725.1 uncultured Steroidobacteraceae bacterium
GCTGAGGCAGGCCCGGCCGAGCGCCTTCGCCGAACTGTGACGCAGTAGGTGCTCAACATAATTCAGCTGCCTATCATGCCGCCATGGACACGGTGTTCACGCAGCAGGGGTCGACGCCGGGTGGTGCGCTGACAGGCGTGCAGGCGCGCGACTGGCAACTCCGCTATGAGACCGCGATCGAGGCCTCGGGCCAGGTCGCGTTCGAATGGGACCTCGCCACCGGGCAGATCGCGTATCCGTTTGCCGGGGAAGGCGGTGTCTTCGGTCACTCCGTGGCTGCGGTCGGCTCGCTGGCCGGCTGGGTCGAACAGGTCCACCCGGATGACCGTGACCGCTTCCTCGCGCGCCTCGAAGCTTCGCTTGCGCTGCTCGAACCGGCTACGTACGTGCTGGAGGGCCGCTTCCGTCGCGCCGATGGCAAGTACATCTGGATCGAGGCCCGCGGACGGCTGGTGTTCGAGCGCGGCGAACCGCTGGGTCGCGGCGTCGGCCTGCTCGCCGACGTCTCCGCGCGCAAGCAGACCGAATCGCGGCTGGGCCTGAGCGCGCTGATCCTGCGGAACATCAGAGAAGCCGTCGCGGTTGTCGATGCCGACGGTCGGGTCAGCTGGGCAAACGTGGCCTTCGAGACGCTGGTGGGCTGCGCGCGTGGTGCCAGCGTCGGGCTGCAATGGGCCGATGTCTGTATGCCCGGCGACGCGGCGAGCGCGCTGCTGCAGGCGCGCCTGCTCGAGCGGGCCGCCCTGCTGGCGCACGAAACAGCGTCGATGCGCGGGCGCTCCGTCACTGGAGCAGCACTTGATCTTGAACTGTCGGTGACCTGCGCGCTGGGGGACCATGCGCCGCTGTGGATCATCCTGCACCGTGACGTCTCGGAGCGCGTGGCCGCCGAGGAGCGCATCCTCGCGCACAACCTGGGCGAGCAATCGCGACTCGGTGTCGCGCTGCACGAGGGGCTGGGACAGGACCTGGCCGGCGCCTCGCTGCTGTTGCGGGCTGCGCGGGTCGATCTTGCAAGCGGCGTCGATGCGAACGAGACGCTCGCCAGCATCGAAGCGCTGCTGCAGTCCGCCGTCGGGCGCTGCGCGGATCTTGCGCAGCGGCTGTCACCGTTCCTGCTGGATCGTTCCGGGCTCGCGAACGCCCTGTCCGACCTCGTGCGGCGCAGCGCCGCGCGTGCCGGCCGCACGATCGATTTCGAAGTCGTGGGTTCGATCGATGCGGGTGTCGACGCGGCGACGGCCTATCACGTGTTCCGCGTGGCGCAATCGGCGCTGGAACTTGCACTGCAGCAGCCGCAGCTCGGCGCGCTGCGGCTGTCGCTGCGCTCGCATGCCGTCGATGGCCTGCAGTTGCAGATCGAGGCGGCCGCAGCCGTCGTGAACTTCGCAGCCTTCGCCCGCGATCCGCGCAGTGCCACGATGCGGCGTCGCGCCGAGACGCTGGGTGGCAGCTTCGAATGGCGCAGCCCGCGCCCTGACCTTGCCTGCGGCTTGCTCAGCGTACCGCTGCGGATGCGGGCGCCGTCGGCGCTCGTCGAGAACGGCCAGCGGCTGGCGGCCGGCGAGCGGTGACGCCCGGCGTCTCGCGCGCTACAGATCGCGCCAGTCGAGGATCACCTTGCCGGACTGGCCCGAGGCCATGATCTCGAAGCCTTCGAGGTAATCACGCACGCCATAGTGGTGCGTGATGACCGGCGTGATGTCGAGCCCGCTCTGGATCAGCGCCGACATCTTGTACCAGGTCTCGAACATCTCGCGGCCGTAGATGCCCTTCAGCGTCAGGCCCTTGAAGATCACGTTGTTCCAGTCGACCGCAGTCTCCCCCGGTGGAATGCCCAGCATCGCGATGCTGCCGCCGTGGTGCATCGTGCGCAGCATCTCGCGCAGGGCCGACGGGTTGCCCGACATCTCGAGCCCGACATCGAAGCCTTCCTGCATGCCGAGCTCGCGCATGACGTCGTCGAGCTTGTCGCGCGCGACGTTGACGGTGCGGCTGGCACCCATGCGGGCCGCGAGGCCGAGCCGGAAGTCGTTGACGTCCGTGATGACGACATGGCGCGCGCCGACGAAGCGCGCGATCGCGACGGCCATGATGCCGATCGGGCCTGCGCCCGTGATCAGTACGTCCTCGCCGACCAGGTTGAACGCCAGCGCCGTATGCGTCGCATTGCCGAACGGATCGAGGATAGACGCGACGTCGTCCGTGATCGCATCGGACAGCTTGAACGCGTTGACCGCCGGCAGCGCCAGGTACTCCGCGAAGCAGCCCTGGCGATCGACCCCGACGCCGACGGTGTTGCGGCACAGGTGACGCCGTCCGGCGCGGCAATTGCGGCAGTGGCCGCAGGTGATGTGGCCTTCGCCCGAGACCCGGTCGCCGACGCTGAAGCCGCGCACCTCGCTGCCCATGTCGACGACGCGGCCGCAGTACTCATGGCCCACTGCCATCGGCACCTTGATGGTGCGCTGTGCCCAGGCGTCCCACAGGAAGATGTGGGTGTCGGTGCCGCAGATGGCCGTCTTCTCGATCCGGATCAGCACGTCGTTGGGGCCGATCGCGGGCTCCGGCAGGTCGCCCATCCAGATGCCGCGTTCCGCCTTCTGCTTGATCAGGGCTTTCATCAGGACGCTCCCGTGTTCAGGATGCCGAGCTCGTGGCCCACGCGCGTGAAGGCCGCGATCGCGCGATCGAGATCGTTGCGATCCAGCGCCGACGACATCTGCGTGCGGATGCGCGCCTGGCCCAGCGGTACGACCGGGTAGGAAAAGCCGATCACGTAGATGCCCTCGTCGAGCAGGCGGTCCGCCATCCGCGCGGCGAGGGCGGCGTCGCCGATCATGACCGGGATGATCGGGTGCTCGCCCGGCTTCAGCGTGAAGCCCGCGGCCGCGAGGCCCACGCGGAAGTGGCGCGCGTTGTCGTGCACGCTGCTGCGCAGGTCGGCATCGTGTTCGACGAGATCGAGCACACGCAGTGTCGTCGCGGCGATCACGGGCGGCAGGCTGTTCGAGAACAGGTAGGGTCGTGATCGCTGCCGCAGCCACTCGACTACGCCTCGGCGGGCGGCGATGTAGCCGCCGCTGCCGCCGCCAAGCGCCTTGCCGAGCGTGCCGGTCAGGATGTCGACGCGGCCCAGGACGCCACAGTGCTCGTGCGTGCCGCGCCCGCCGGCGCCCATGAAGCCGGTCGCGTGCGAATCGTCGACCATCACGAGCGCGCGATGCCGGTCGGCCAGGTCGCAGATCGCGGGCAGGTTGGCGATCGTGCCATCCATCGAGAACACGCCATCGGTGGCGATCAGGCGGGTGCGCGCATCGGCCGCCTCGACGAGGCAGCGCTCGAGGTCGGCCATGTCGTTGTTGGCGTAGCGCAGCCGGCGCGCCTTGCTGAGGCGGATGCCGTCGATGATGCTGGCATGGTTCAGCGAGTCGGAGATGACCGCGTCCTGCTCATCGAGCAGCGTTTCGAACAGGCCGCCGTTGGCATCGAAGCAGGATGAATACAGGATCACGTCTTCCATGCCGAGAAAGCTCGCGAGGCGCTGCTCGAGTTCCCAGTGCGGACTCTGGGTGCCGCAGATGAAACGCACCGAGGCCATGCCAAAGCCGTAGCGGTCGAGCGCGCGGT
>CAZPJE010000288.1:0-7353 GCA_964586725.1 uncultured Steroidobacteraceae bacterium
GGCGTCGCTCACGGCGCCCTTGGTGTATTCGAGACAATGGCTCTCGAAACTGAAGAGTCCCGCACTCGTGCTGCTGCGAAAGAAGGTTGGGCCGGCGCGAGGCCTAACTGGCTGAAAAGCTTGGGGATTAATGGCGCGCCCGAAGAGAATCGAACTCCTGACCTCATGGTTCGTAGCCATGCGCTCTATCCAACTGAGCTAAGGGCTCGTCGTTGGCGAAAAAGCCTTGTATATCAAGGCTTAAGAGCAGTCCCGAGGCCCTGTAGGCCGGCGGGAGCCGCGTAGTGTACACAGATTCGCTGCGTCTGTGAAAAGGCAGCGGTTTCAGCCGCGGCGGCATGCCGCGCTACGGGTCGGGAATGTAGACGATGGCACCGGCGAGTCGCGCGACCTGCGTCCCGTTCCCGGGTTCGACCCAGATCACGAGCGCACGGCCGCGCCAACTTGCGACGCGTGGGTTGCCGCTGATGCGCCCGAGCGGCAACGACCGCAACGTCTGCTGCGTGAGCACCGCGCCATCGCCGCCCAACTGAGTCAGTTGCAACCCATCAACCCCGGCGTTCCGGCCCAGCCACGTGACCAGAAAGCCCTGCCCCCAGCCGACCGCATCGAGTCGACCGCGCATCTGTGCACCGGGCGCCAGCACGCGCATCGGACCGGCCGCGGCGTCGGCAAGGCGCGCGGCGGTTCGAATGACATAGCGCGTCTGTAGCTCGTCCTGCGCGGCGGTGGGCCAGACCACGAGGACGCGCTCGCCGGCAGCAGCGATCGCCGGGCCGTTGACCGGGCAACCCTCGATGCGCCAACCGTCTTCATGCAGCACGCGTGGCGGCCACCAGGCCCCGGCGCCCGTGCGCTGCATGACCGCGATGTCGCGGATCTCATCGGGCGTGCGGTCGCGATACGCGAGCAGCGTGCGGCCCGCGACGCGCAGCGCATCGGTCTGGCAGCAGCTGCAGGTGCTGTCATCGAGCTCGCGCGCTTCGCGGGGCACGCCGTCACGCGACAGCACGACGCTGCGGATGGCCATGGTGTCATCGTGATCGTGCGCGTCGCCATGGGCAGCATCGGCGACATGCCCCGCCGCGGCGCCGCGGCGGCCGTCGAGCCAGATCACTACGACGCGATCGTTTCCCGCAGGCACCAACGAGACAAAGCCGTGTTGCGTCGGCGTGCCGTCATCGTGGGCACTGACCGGAGTCTCCCAGGTGCGGCCCGCATCGCGCGAGCGCACGAGGCGGATGTCGTAACCGTGAGGGTCCTCACCGTTGCGCACCAGCCAATGGGTGACCCAGTCGCCGTTGTCGAGCACGGTCAACGACGGAAAGTCCGCCCAGTTGACGAACCAGTTCTCACCGCGCGCCACCAGACCGCGCCGCCGCTCGCGACCGTCGCGATCGAGAACCGCGAAGCGCAGTGCGTGGCCGCTGCGATCCTGCTCCTGCCACGTCACGATGAAGCCTTCGCGCGGATCCACGGCCACGCTGGCTTGCCCGGGACCATCGCCTGTCGCAATCGCGACCGCGCGTGTCGCCAGTGGTGCGCCAGACGCCAGCGCGCCGCAAGAAGTGGCCAGCAGCAATAGAACGGACAGCACTCTGAGTCTCGTCATCGGGATTCCTCTCCGCGCTCCTGCAGCGCCGACTCTACGTCGGCGCGGAAGCGCACCTCGGGCTCACGCACGCCGTGCGTCAACAACGCGGTGCGCACCGGACGCGATGCACCGACGATGAACACCTGGGCGCCGCGCCCACGCTGCTTGCGCACGAAGGCCTCGACGGTCGTCGCGGCCGTCGAATCGATGACCGGCACGCCGGAAAAATCCAGTACGAACCAGCGCGGTCGCTCGGCGATCCGATCGAGCGCTGCCGCTACCGACGCCGCGGCGCCGAAGAAGAACGCACCGGTGATCCGGTAGACCACCGTATCGCGACCGGCTTCGTAGGCTTCAGCGCCCGCCTCCGCGTCGCGCTCGACGTCGACGCCTTCGACGCCGACCGCGGACGACATGCGATGGATGAACAGCAGCGCACTCAACGCGAAGCCGACGACGATGCCCTCGATCAGGTCGCGGAACAGCGTCAACCCGAAGGTGGCCAGCAGCACGACCGCATCGGCGCGCGAGCTGCGCAGCAGCGTCGCGAAGGCGTGCTTTTCCGCCATGTTCCACGCCACGGTCGCGAGCACGCCGGCCAGCGCGGCGAGCGGCACGTAAGCCGCCAGCGGCGCCGCGAACAGCACGAACGCCAGCAGGAACAGCGCGTGCAGCATGCCGGATACCGGCCCGTGCGCGCCGGAGCGGACGTTCGTCGCGGTGCGCGCGATCGTGCCTGTCACGCACATGCCGCCGAACAGCGCCGAGCCGATGTTCGCCGCGCCCTGCGCGACCAGTTCGCCATTCGACCGATGCCGTCGTCCGCTCATGCTGTCCGCCACCACCGCCGACAACAGGCTTTCGATCGCGCCGAGCAGCGCGAACGACGCTGCGACCGGCAGCATCGTCACGACCTGGCGCCAGTCATGGATCGGCAGCGCTGGCATCGGCAGCGATTGCGGGATGCCGCCGAAGCGCGAGCCTATCGTCTCGACCGGCCACTGCAGTGCGAGAGCCGCAAGCGATGCGACGCCGACGGCGATCAGCAGGTTCGGCCAGCGCGGCCGCCAGCGCCGCAGCGCCGCGATGATCGCGATCGTCAGCAGCGACACGCCGATCGCGGCGGGCGTGAACGAGAACAGCGCGCCTGCCAGCGCCTCGAGCTTTGGCCACAGCGCGGGTGGCTCGGTACCCGGCAGAGTGAGTCCCAGCAGGTCGCGGATCTGGCTCGCAAAGATGATCGCCGCGATGCCGGCCGTGAACCCGACCGTAACGGGATACGGGATGTAACGGATGTAAGTGCCGAGGCGCAGCCAGCCAGCCAGCATCAGGATCAGGCCCGAGAGCAGCGTCGCGATCAGCAGGCCTTCGACGCCATGCGTTGCGACCGTGCCCGCGACGAGCACGATGAACGCGCCAGCAGGCCCGCCGATCTGGTGGCGACTGCCGCCCAGCGCCGAGACGAGAAAGCCCCCGACGATCGCGGCGTACAAACCACGCTCAGGCTCCAAGCCGGAAGCGATGGCGATCGCCATCGACAGCGGCAGCGCGACGATGGCCACCGTCAGCGCTGCGATGGCGTCTGCTGCGAATTCACGCCGGCCGTAGCCCTCCCGCAGCACGGTGACTAGTTTGGGCGTGAACTGTTCGGCCGCAGGCATGGGCCACAGCAGGATAGCCCCCTTTTCCCGCAAACGGGGGCCGCCGGCCGATCCGTTCGCAAACCGGACTGCGGGCACCGCGACAGGGCCGCGCCGCGATGTGCCGGGAGTCCGTATACGATAGGCGCCCCCGACACTTCGTCGGGCCCAGTTCAATCGCGGAGAGACCTATGATTCTGCTCACCGGTATCACCGGCAACATCGGCGGCGCGACGGCGCGGGCATTGCTCGACAAGGGCGTGAAGTTCCGCGCGCTGGTCCGCGACCCCGGCAAGGCGGCCGCGTGGGCAGAGAAAGGTGTCGAACTCGTGCCGGGCGACATCGAGGACGCCGCCGCGGTCAAGCGCGCTCTGGCCGGCGTCGACCGCGCACTGCTCGTCATGCCGAACGGCGAGCATCAGGAGCCGGCCGAACTGGCGTTCACGCGCACTGCGAAGGAAGCCGGGCTCGCGTGGCTGATCAAGCTGTCGTCGCCGGAAGCGGTGCGCGGCACGACGAGCCCGATCCCGCTGGCGCACATTGCGGCCGAAGACGCGATCATGGCCTCGGGCATGAAGTGGACCTTCGTTCGGCCGAGCTTCTACATGCAGAACTTCCGTGGCTCCGTGAAGGCAGCGCGCGCGACCGGCAAGCTGTCGATGCCCATGGGCAATGGCACCGTCGCGCTCACCGACAACAACGACGCGGGGCAGTTCATTGCGCACATCCTGACGGATCCGAACTCCGCGCAGCACCACGGGCAGTGCTACGACATCACCGGGCCGGATCCCGTGATGACTTTCCACGACGTGGCGCGGACGATCGGCGAAGTGGTCGGCCAGCCCGTCGTGTACGACGATTGCGACCCGAAGGCGTTCCAGGAAGCGATCCGCCCGTATCACCGCAACCAGTGGCACTCGGATGCCGTCGCTCGGCTGTTCGCGGAAATCGCGAACGGCGCCACGCCCGGACACAAGACGGACACCTTCCAGAAGATCATGGGGCGTCCGGGGCGTTCGCTGCGCGAGTATCTCGCGACAGTGGCGTGAGGGTCCCTGCCCGGCCTACCTCTGTTTCCGGTAGCCGTTGATCATCACGTCGACCATTTTCCGCGATTTCATCTGGTCGATGTGAGCTGACAGCGGATCCGAGAACAGCCACGGCACACCCTTCGCGAACGGCACGACGACGTTGTGCACTTTCAGGGCCGGGCGATAGCCATCCTCCGGCACCCACATCGTCAGCATGTCGTTCGGCTCGTGATACGCAACCACCGTCTGCGGGGTCGGCAACCCGGCACTGCGTTCACCTTTGCAGCCGGCATTGAACGCGCGAAGGGGGTGTCGCGAAGCCGCATCGGACTCGATCGACGGCCGCGCATTCACACTGATCTCGGACAGCGTCAGCAGGCTCAATTGGTTTGCGAGCAGATGAACCTGATCCGATCGACACACGACTGCCGCTGCGGCGGCCGCAGATTCCTTGCCGAACGACGAGCTCAGCGCGTCCACCAGCACATAACTGCCCAGACTTCGGGTAATGATGGCCATTCGCAGACGGCGATCCATGCGCGCCTGATCGAGTGCAGCCGCGACATCCTCCGGGGCGACCGGAACCGACGTTCCGCCAGCCCTCTGCACGACTTTCTTGGCGACATCGGAGCCCACTCGCCCGATGGAATCGAGCACCGCTGCGCGCAGTACCTCGCGAAAGTCCGACGTCGCGATGACGGCGTCCGCGAAACCCCAGGCCACGAGTTCGTTCTTGATCTGCTTGTTGAGCCATCGCGGCTTGGGCGGACTCGAGGCCGAGCTCCGATTCACGTGGTCCGCGCAGAGCGCAGTGAATTCGCTGGATCCGACCAGAGACGCATCCGGCCCGATCAGGTACCGGCACTTGAGCGTTGCCAGCGCCTGCCAGTAATCAAACGCGTGCAGCTGTAGCTCGACGCCGTTATCCAGCGTCAGCGTCGCGGTGCGCAGTCGAGGCGCGTCACGCTGTCGCTCTGCTGGCGAGGGCCACACCGCAGCCCCACCGAGGCGTACGCGTTCGAGCGCTGCAGGGTATGTGTGCGAATCGCTCCACAGTATCTCTGTCGGATCTGCGTCCAGTTCCCGCCGCAGGACCTTGATGATGTCGGAGTAGTCCGGATCATCCTTGGCACTCATGCCATGGATCAGCATGACATGCACGACACCGGAAGCTCTCGCACCGCCTTGCGGGGTGGCGACCTCTTTGACCAGGTGTTTCAGCCCATCGAAGGGCTCTGACTCCGGGCTGACGACGAGCCCGCCGGAACTGGCGCAGCCCGCCAGCGCAAACACGCTCATCAGGCCGAGCGCCCGCAGCATCGAAACGCCGAATACGGAAGCCATCCTGTTCATTCGTCCTCCGCGTCTGTGGCCAGATCCACATGATGACCGCATTCGATTGCAGAGGCGATGCCGCGACGTCAGCGCTTCCCCTCCGCCCGCTGCGCATGCTTCCAGCCCAGGTCCGCGAGCGCTTCCACATGCTTCGCGTACTCCCGGCCCTTGTCGCTGACCGAGGTGCCGCGCACGACGCGGCTGCGGATGCCGTGGAAGATCGCGGCGAGGCGGAACAGGCAGAACGCGAGATAGCCATCGAGATCGGGTATGCCTGCGCGGCCAGTGCGCCTGCAATAGGCCTCGACGTACTCGTTCTCGCTCGGCAACTGCAGCGCAGCAAGATCGCGCCCGAGCAGGCCGGGGAAGGCCAGCGTCGGCATGTGGTACATCAGCAGGTGATAGGCGAAGTCCGCCAGCGGATCGCCGAGCGTCGCGAGCTCCCAATCGAGCACCGCGAGCACGCGCGGCTCGGTCGGATGGAAGATGAGGTTGTCCGATCGATAATCACCGTGCACGAGGCGGGTCGACTCGGCGACTGGCGTGAACTGCGGTAGCCACTCGATCAGGCGATCCATCTCGGCAACGCGGCCACCGGCTTCATCCTCGAGATACTGGCGCGTCCAGCGCGCCACTTGCCGCGCGACATAGCGCTCGGGGCGACCAAAATCCGCAAGACCCAGGCGAACGTAGTCGAGGCCATGCAGGTTCGCGAGCACCTCGTTCATGGCGTCGAAGTACTGGCGCCGCTCACCGGCCGGCACATCACCAAAGGCGGGATCCCAGAACACCCGGCCTGCGATGAACTCCATGACGTAGAACTCGGTGCCCGCCACGCCGACGTCCGTGCAATGCGCGAGCGCCGCAGCGACCGGCACGCCGCTGCCCTGCAACGCGCGCAGTACGCGGAACTCGCGATCGACGGCGTGCGCGGAGGCGAGCAGCTGTCCGGGCGGCTTGCGCCGCAGCACGTACTTGCCGCTCTGCGCCGTCAGCAGATACGTGGGGTTGGATTGCCCGCCGGTGAACTGCTGCAGCTGCAGCGGTCCACGGAACCCGGGCACGGCGGCCTCCAGCCATGCAGCGAGCTTGTCGGCATCAATGCCGAGGTCGGACCTGACTGGCTGCGCCGAGTCGGAGCGCGTGACACCGCTCATGGCAGGCGGATCTAGGCTTGCAGCGCGGCGCGACGGCTGGCGCCAACCCGCTTCGGCGCCTTCTCGAGACGGGCGCGCAAGTCGGATTTCAGCTGCCGGAACATCGTCGCCAGCGGCATCTCGGGATTCGCCAACCACTGGTAGATGATGCCGGCCATCGAGGCAACATACTGCTCGGCGATGCGCTCGGCATCGACGCGCGTCTCGACCGTGCCGGCAGCGCGCCCGGCGCGGATCCAGCGCGCGACGTCGCGACGCTGCGCGTGATGCACGCTGGCGATGTTGGACTTGTAATCCGCGCTCGGGTCGATGCTCAGGAACCAGAGCAGGTACATCGCGCGGACTTCTTCCGGGCGCTCGCGGATGAACGCCTCGGCGGCGTCGGTGGCTGCGCACAGCGCATCCGCGCCGACGCGTTCACCGACCGCAGCCTGCACGCGTTCGAGCCAGTCCATGCTCGCGACCTGCAGCACTTTGCCGAACAAGCCCGCCTTGGAACCGAAGCGATGCGTGGCAAGACCGCGGCTGTATCCCGCGCGCTCACCGACCGCCTGCAGCGTCGTGCCCTGGATCCCGAACTTGACCAGCAGTTCGAT
>CAZPJE010000289.1:0-1922 GCA_964586725.1 uncultured Steroidobacteraceae bacterium
TCCGTCCCGGAAGGCGAATCCGACCCCCTCGAGCACGGCCTGGACCAGTTCGCGTCGCCCCATGGAGGCCGTGAGGCCGTGGAACATCGCCACCGCGCCGGGGTCGTTGTGGGGCGTGCGCTCACCGCTGAGATACGGCAGGAAAAAGACACCCTGCGGTGCGACGGCCCGATCGTCGAGTTCATCGAGCAGGACTGGCTCCGCGGCGCCGAGAATCCTGCCAAGCCAGGCCAGACAGTGCGCCGCCGAAAGATGCACGGCCATCTGGTGCCACAGACCGGGAACGGCGTGGCAGAACGTGTGCACGCCTCGCGCCGCATTCGGCGCAAAGCGTTCGCTCGCAACGAATGTCACGCCCGATGTGCCAAGCGACACCATCGCGGCGCCTTGCGAAACGAGGCCCATACCGACTGCGCCGGCCGCATTGTCGCCCGCGCCGGCCGCCACGAGCACGCCGTCCGGCAATCCCCATCGCGCGGCGACTTCCGGGCGCAACTGGCCCGTCGCATGCGTGCCTTCGAACAGCGTCGGCATCTGCGAGCGATCGAGGCCCGTCGCGGCAAGGACCTCGTCGGACCAGCAGCGCGCACCCACGTCGAGCCAGAGCGTGCCGGCGCTGTCCGACAGATCGGACGCTGTGTCGCCGGTCATGAGCAGCCGGATGTAGTCCTTCGGCAGCAATACGCGTCGACATGCGGCGAAGACCTGCGGTTCGTGCGCGGCGAGCCACAACAGCTTCGGAGCGGTGAAGCCCGGCATCGCGCGGTTGCCGGTAATCTGCGTCAGCGCCGGCAGGCGCCGTTCGAGCTCGACGCACGCGGCCGCGGAGCGACCATCGTTCCACAGGATCGCGGGACGCAGCGGGCGATCATCGGCACCCAGCACCACGGCGCCGTGCATCTGGCCCGTCAGGCCGACGCCCAAGATGCCCGACCAGCTGCCACCCGACAACGAGCGCAGCTCCGACATCGCGTGCTCGCACGCGCGCCACCAGTCGCCAGGATTCTGCTCGGACCAGAGGGGCGCTGGATGCGACATCTCGAGCGCCGCGGACGCCTGCGCGACGACATGCTGCGACGAATCGACGAGCACCGCCTTCACGGACGAGGTGCCGACGTCGATCCCGACGAACATGCTAGAGGTACCGCGCGAACAGGTTCTCGAAATACTCCTGCCGGCCGGAACGCAGTGCCGGATTCAATCGATCGCGCAGGGCGAGGTCGCGCAGGCTGCCGAGGGACTGCCGGCCCGCAAGAATCTCCGTCCCCAACGCACTGCCCCACGGCGCATACCGCGTGGCGAGCGCCTGATCGAGCAGGCCGTCGGCACGTATGCGGTCCGCAATCAACAGGCCGCGCGCAATCGTGTCCATTCCGCCCACGTGCGCGTGGAACAGGTCCTCGGGATCGACAGACGTCCGGCGCAGCTTGGCATCGAAGTTGAAGCCGCCCGTGCCCAGGCCACCGGCCTTCAGGATGAGGAGCATCACATGCGCGGCTTCGGCAATGTCGTTCGGGAACTGGTCGGTATCCCAGCCAAGCTGCGGATCGCCGCGGTTGGCGTCGATCGAGCCCAGCAGGTCGTGGGCAGTCGCGTACGCGATCTCATGCGCGAATGAATGTCCGGCCAGTGTGGCGTGGTTGGCCTCAATGTTGACCTTGAACTGGTCGGCGAGACCGAACTGCAGCAGGAAGCCGTGCACGGCCGCCGTATCGAAGTCGTACTGGTGCTTGGTGGGCTCGAAGGGCTTGGGTTCCAGCAGAAGCGTACCCTTGAAGCCGATGCGCGCCTTGTGCTCCGCAACCAGAGTGAGGAAGCGGGCCAGTTGCAGGCGTTCACGCTTGAGGTTCGTGTTCAACAGGCTCTCGTAGCCCTCACGACCGCCCCACATCACGTAGTTCGCGCCACCAAGACGGTGCGTG
>CAZPJE010000290.1:0-11418 GCA_964586725.1 uncultured Steroidobacteraceae bacterium
GTGAGCATCTTCATGAGCCGCGCGATGACGGTGTGCAGCAGCGCGTGAAGTGCCTCGTCGGTGGGTGCAGCCGCCTCGACGAACTCGGCGCCCCCCTCGGCGTCACTGCGGTACAGCCCGTCCAGCACCAGGCAATGCAGATGCACGTTGAGGTTCGCCGCCGAGCCGAAGCGCTGGACGAGCGTAACCGCACCACCCTCGCCTTCGCCAGCGACACGCCCCGCCGCATCCCGCAGATGACGCTCGAGCACACGCTGCACAACGCCCTGCACCGGCGTGACCAGCTCGGGCTGCGCGGCCAGCAGCAGCCGCAGCGGAATCGGCAGCGACAGTACCCACTGGCGCACCGGCACGAGCGGGATGACGTGATCGACCAGGTGCGCTGCGGTCTGCGACATGCGCCGCGCACCGCACGACGGGCAGAAGCCGCGCCGCTTCGCGAGCTGAACGCCAGCAGCATGTCGTGGCCTCACTCGCCGCAGCGCAGGCGCAGGAATCCGTGCGCCAGGATGCCGCATTCGAGGAACGCGTCGAACTCGTCCTTGATGAATCGCGGCAGCTGCGGGCCGGTGGCGGCCTCGGTGTGCACGACGAAGCTGGCCGCATGCTGCTGCACGAGCCGATACAGCGTGGTCTGCTCCGGTCGGTGGCGCGAGTAGTGCAGCGGCACACCATCGGGCGCGTGCGATGCCGGGTGATCGCCGCAGGGACCGTGATGGCGGGCGCTGGGCACGCGTAGCCTGAGAAGTCGAGACCCCGCACGGTGTCAGCGCCGCCAGCCGCGTTGCGGCCATCCAGTCTTCCCAGCGCACGTCGGTGAGCCCGGCCGGGACCGTTCCGTGCCCGGGCATGCGCACCCCGATGGCGACGAATCCACGTTCTCGAAAGCGCTGCGCGACGTGCCGCAGGCTGTAGGGCGAGTCGGTGAGCCCGTGCAACAAGACCACCACGCCGACCGGCGTCCCCTCGGGCTCCAGCCCGTAGGAGCGATTCCAGTCCTGCTTGAATCGTGCCGGATAGACCGGGCTCTCCTCGAAGTAGCGGTTGTAGGGCACGCGCGCGTCGGGGTCGAGCCGCTGGCTGACGTTCGCGCGCACGCTCTCGAGGATCGCCTGCTCCTGTGCGAGATAGCGCGACCAGTCGGAAGCATCCAGCTCGTCCACGCGCAGCTCCTGCGGCACGAACGTGTACCACGGCTACAGCGGTGGGCCGCTGAGGGCTCGATACGAGCGGACGCCGAGTGCCACCGCTGCAACCACCGCCATGGCGATCAGAAGCCATTTGAGCATGCGCCCTGCACTCATCGCTCTACAGCTCCCGCTATTGGCTGCCGCCGAGCCCCGCGACCGCGCACACCGCAGCGAGCACAGGCCGCGGCCGGGGAGTGGAGATCAGGCTTCCGGCGCCGCTGCGGCAGCGGATGCGAGCGCATCGCGCAGCACTTTCTCTCGCGACTCGTCGAGCGTTGTGTGGAGCACCGTTCCGCCGTGCGGCTGGATCTCCGCGAGGACCTTGTCCGCGGTCATTTCCTGCACCAGCGCGAACAGCGCGGCATCGCCGGGCTTGAGCGCGGCTCCGAGCTCCTTCATGAACTTGTCGTTGATGCCCGCGTCGGTGAGAGCGCCGCTGAGCGCGCCGCCCGCGGTCCCCGCGACCACGCCGAGGAGCGGATTGAGGAAGAGCAGGCCGATCAGCAATCCCCAGAAGCTGCCGCCGGCGGCGCCGGAAACGGTCGTGTTGAAGAGCTGATTCAGCTTGACCCGTCCCTTCGGGTCCCGGGTGGCGATGACGATATCGCCGAGCTTGATGAGGTAGCGCTTGGAGAGATCGAACAGGAGGCTGCGCACTTCCTCGGCCTTCTGCTCCGACGGGTAGACGATTGCGATCAAGGTGGACATGGGTTTCTCGGCTTTCCAGGTTGTCAAGAGCACGCTGGCATCAGATGCTCGAAGGATTGAGGCATCGAATCCTTCTTGCTCGTGGAATCGGACCTATCCGTCTTTTCGCGGGCGAGGCGGATTGAACACTTGAATGGGTTCAGGTCCTGGCGAGCGTGAAGCGCTCGCCGTAGAGCACGGCGAACTGATTCATCGCGCCCTTCCAATCGTAGGTCAACCGGGTCAACTTGGCGAGTACGTTGCGGATGGCCAGCCAGATCGACTCCCGCGACTATCCCCAAAACCTTCGACGCGGGTCCGTGTCGGTCCGGGAATCGCCCCAGGGGGCCTGGCATCGAATTGCTTCAGCTATTGTCGCGACTAATCTTTTTTTTTACCAGACTCTTGCCGTCAGCGCCCGGCAGAAGCGGGGCCTCTCCGCCCGATCATCGATCCCGGTTGTGCGCGATGAGCTCGACAGGCACCCGGGGACCCGGAAACTCACCAACAACGGTCGCGCGCTATGCGGGCGCGGACTCGCGCGGCGATACCTTGCGAGCAATGTCGTCCCGTGTGGCCAAGGTCTTCAGGTCGTAGTCGGCCTGCAGCGCCAGCCACGACGCGGCATCGCCCCCGAAGTAGCGCGCCAACCGCTCGGCCGTGTCGGCAGTGATACCGCGGCGCTTCTTCACGATTTCGTGAATGCGCGTGGCAGGTACTCCCAGCGCCATGGCCAGGGCGTTCACGTCAGACTCAAGGGCGCCAGATATTCCTCGCGCAATACTTCGCCCGGATGCACGGCGCGCATTCGGTTCACCACTCGCCCCATGGCCACACTCATTCAGCGATAGTCAACGATCTCGACCTGGTCCGCACCGGAGTCGGTCCACACGCAGCACAGCCGGCACTGATCGTTGATGCGCACGCCCCACTGCCCAGCCCGATCACCCCGGAGCGCTTCAAGCCGATTGCCTGGTGGCGAACGCATGAAATCCAGCGTCTTCGCTGCGTCGAGCATCGCCAGCTTACGGGTCGCGACCATCTCGATGGTGCGGAAACGCTCGGGATGTGCGCCTTCGAACAAGACTTGCGTGTCCTTGCAGCGAAAGCTCCGGATCACGAGCGCACAGTATTACGCTACACGCAATACGACGAGAGGGATAGCCTTCTGACGTGTCACGACGGCACGCCGGTGGCCGCTTCACGAAGAAGCTTGACGACGGGCGTTCGAGGACGCGCTGCAGTCACGAAGAGAGTGTCGCCGGGCACGTTGCGAACGTCGGCAACGTCGTAGTGACCGGTCGCTCGCCGGCTTCGCATGGCAGGCAGCCCTCGACCCATAGGAGTCGGCGGTGGTTCATTCAGCGAACGACTGATGTACCTTGGAACTTGGCCTTCGCCGAAGCAGCGGAGAGAGTCATGCGCGGCGACAGCGGTCGTTCGCGGGTGGCCATCATCGATCGAGGCAGGATCCCGGCAGAACGACTGCATCCGAAGGCCGCGTACTGAAGCGGCCGACCCATAGCAGAGAGTTCACGAGGTCCGCGCTCGCGACCCTGGCCGCTCAACCTCGGCGCGCAGCGCTTCGCCCGTTACGAGTCCCCAGCGCTGCGCGGCGACTGGTCGCGCCGCCAATCCGCCTGGTTGCGATCCGGCGGTCCCAATCGCGACAGAGGGCTAGATCGCGCGCCAGTGCCTCTTCATGCGCACCCTGCAGTTCAGCGACCATGGCTATCGCCGCAGGCCCCAGGGATCGTCGGCGAAGCTTCACGATCGCCCAGTTGGAACACATCCACGGCTCGTGCAGCAGCGGGCTAAGGAGGCCATGTTCCAGCTCCGTGCGCGCCATGCTCAATGCGGCCATCACCGTCGCGTCGGAATCAAGCACCAAGTTCAGCGCGAGAGGGACCGCAGGGCAGTCGATGGACGGAAATGGGGTCACGCCTTCAGACGACGCCTTCTGGCGCCGCCGCTGCAACAGCGGTGTCAGACCGCGCGGCGGCATCCTTGCAATCTGGACAAACGGGTAGTCGAGCACGTCGGCCAGCGCGACGTCGGCGCGTGAAAGGAGCGGGTGACCAGCCCGAACGAGGAAATAGGCTCTCATCTCAGGGAGCCGCGCGAGGACCTCCAGCGCGTCGTCATCTTCGAGCATGCTGGCTTCGGCCACCACGAGATCGACAGTCCGAGTGCGCAGTGCGCGACCGAGAGCATCGGGCGCATCGATCTGGACACGGACGCCGATCGCCGGGTGACCGGCGCCGTACCGCCGAAGGCAGCCGGGAGCCAACGCTTCCGCCGGGTACGGCCCGAAGCCCACGGCCACGGTGCCGGTCTTGAGCCCTCTTGCCAAGGAGACTTGCTGCTCCAGGTCGGCTACCTGGGCAACGACGGATTCCGCTTCCTTCAGGAACATCAGGCCGAAATCGGTGGGCTCGACCCCGCGTGCGCTGCGCGTGAAAAGCGGCAGGCCGAGTTGCTGCTCGAGTTGCTTGATGCTTCGGCTCAGCGTGGGCTGGGCGATTCCAAGCGCCGCCGCGGCGCGATTGAAGCTGCGATGAGCCGCTACCGAGTGCGCACACCTGATCAGCCGAAGGTCGAGTGCCATGGTTTGCCCCGGGGGGGGTTATAGCCGAAACGCATAGCACGATACACCTTGGCAGGCATTGCTCAATAACTGCGACCTGGCCACACTTGCCCCCTGCGGCTTGCATCGAACTCGACACCGAGACCGATGACGCACCGAGGAGAAGAATTCGCGGCAGGCGGTTCAGCTGAACAAGCATCAAACCAACGGAGAACTTCGGTGGGGAACGGGCAATGGGCGCAGCTGGCCATGATCTGGGGCCTGCTGCTCGCACCCTGCATTCCGGGGCACGCCCAGGGAACCGCAAGTTCCTCGGCACTACCATCGCGCAGGCGCTCGCCGCGGCCTCCGTGGACGAGAACCTGCAGTTCGTGCGCTACCTCGTCGATCCGCGCAAGGCCGAGGCGCAGCGCCAGACGTTCACGCTCGCGGTCGTTGGCGACTCGCCCATCCGGCGGCTCGAACTGCGCAACGGCGTACTCATGATCACGGAGGCGGACGCTGCGGCATCTACCCACCTCGCACTCACGCGACAGGAACTCGCTGCCTTCGTGCTCGGCACGCGCGTGCCGTCGGCCGCGGATGCGCTGAGTCAGCTCGACCGCGTGCTTGATCGCAGCCACCTGATGCCTGCCGGCGCGGTGGAGTCCGTGATGAAGGGAATGAAGGCCGGCAACGACTTAGAGCAATAGGAGTCTCGGGGCCGTCGCCGGCCTGACCCACCAACCCACCAACTCAGCGTCAAGGAAAAACCGAAAATGCAATCTCGCACAGTCTCACCCGAACTCCAGGCCATCTCCGACCGCGCCTACCTGTACGCCTACGGCATCGACGAGGCTTACAAGCATCTCTACAAGACTTTGGTGGAACCGGACTGTCCGGCCAACCGCTTCCAGATCATCCGCCACCTCGCCGACGACAAATACACGGCGCACGTGAGCATCAACAACGACACCCTGCACCTGATGGGCTGGCTGGATGTTGCCGCCGAGCCTGTGATCGTGTCCGTGCCTGACCATGATGACGGCCGCTACTGGGTACTCCACACCATGGACATGGGGCACTACACGACGACCATGTTGGGCAAACGGACACGCGGCCCCAAGGGGGGCCGCTTCATGTTTGCCAACCATGCCTGGAGCGGCGAAGTTCCGAACGGCATCACCGAAGTCATCCGTGTCGAAAGCAACTTCATCAAGTTGATGGGGCGAGTGATGGCGACCGGCGTGGAAGACGAGAAGAAGGCACTGACCTATGTGGACGACTGGAACATCCGCACCTTGAGCGAATTCCTCGGACAAAACGGGCCAAAGCCCAAGGTCCGCAAGTTTGTCCCCCCGTCGGGAAACTCCTGGCTTGAGCGCGTGAACTTCGTGTTGGCGGACGGTACCATGGCCATTGCAGACGCCCACTGGCTCAAGGGACTGGAGGCGTCCGGCATCGGCGCGGGCAAAATGGACTTCACCCCTGAGCAGTTGGCCGCCGCGGAGATCAGCGAACAGCATGTGATCGCAAAGCTCAAGGAAGTTCTCCCGACCCTCACCAACGCCAGCGACGCGCTGGGCACCCGCGAACAACTTGGACACGCTGACCGCATTCCGTTCCAAGTGGCCACCTATATCGGCCAGTGGGGAGCTCCACCTGTTGAAGCCTCCTACGTACAGATGATCAGGGACCAGAACGGCGATGCCCTGGACGGTGCTAACGATTACACGATCACCTTTGTCCCGCCCAAGGTATCCCAATTCTGGTCGGTGACGGCTTATGGCTCAAAGACCAAGTTGATGATCGCCAATGCCCTCAACCGCCACAGCCGGGGCGACCGTCATGTGAAGCCTAACGCCGATGGCACCGTCACGCTCCGCCTGAGCAATGACACCAAAGGCAAGGCGGAAGACACGAACTTCCTGCCGGTCCCCAACGAAAACTTCTATCTCTTGCTGCGTATGTATGGGGGTGATGAGGACGTGCAGGCTGGCAAGTTTCCAGTGCCGGTAGTGCAGAAATTGAAAAAGTAGTCCGTTGCCGTGCGTATGGCGCCGGTGGGAAGCCGCGCAGAACCGCAGGGGCAATTCTTCAAGACGCCAGGCTCTTTGCCCTGCGCGTGCGCCGTGGCCGTATTGAGTCCGTAGTGAACAACGCCGTAACCGATCAGCCGTGAGCCAGCGCAGGCAGAGTGACTCCCATCGCGGCGAGCAAGGTCGCGATCGGTCGGGCACAAGAAGGCCGCAGCGCCCGCAGCGGCAGCCTCACGTTGTGACCCGCGCCGCACAACACCGCATGCAGCGCGTCGCCCAGTGCCCCTTTGAGCCAGTTCCGTCCGAGTCGTCCGTCGGTCTTCATGTGTCCGATCGTCGGTTCGATCGCGTTCCTTCGCTTGATCATCGCGTGCAGCGTTCTCGTGATGCCGCGCTTCTGGCCGGAGCGCAGGATCTGGATGCCGTCGAGCTCCACGCCGCGATAACCGAGGTCCACGATCACCGTCTTCGGCGCGCGGTCCGCGAGGATGCTCATCTGCTCGATCGTCTCGGCCAGCGTGTGCCCGTCGTACGGATTGCCCGGCATCGCGCGCATCCCCACCAAGAAGCCCTCCTTGAGGGTCGGTGTATTGCGCCAGTTCGTTGGCGAAGCGCCGGGTGTCGATGTCGGGCGCGGCGAAGTAGACCTGCAACAGCCGCAGCCGCTGGCGCAGTTGTTCACGCGTTTCACCCGGCCGCGGCGTGGTCGACGTCGGTGAAGTGGCGCAGTATCGACCCCGTCGATGGCCACAGGAAGGAGCGACAGCATCACGGCGCGCCGGCCGGTGAAGTGGCGCAGCTGTGCAGCCTGCGCCGAGGCCCGCGCCACCGTGTTGTTGGCGCCGTGCACGTAGATCACCAGTTCGCGCTTCCCGCTGGCGGCCAGCGCCTTGTTGACGGTAGCGAAGAAGGCCAGCGCGTCGGCCGATCCTGCCACGGTGTCGCCCGGGCCCAGGGCGGCCATCTGTTCCAACCCTTGAGATGGATGATGGGGCGTTCGTCGGGGTCGTCGCTGGTCGACAGCCGGTCTAGCGTCTTCCAGTCCAGCGTGTCATCGCCGATGCGCATTTGCGCCACGCCCATGCGCTCGCTGGGCAACAGGGTGTGGATCGGCTCGGGCTTCTCGATGATGGCCCCGTGGTTGGTGACGTAGAACACGGGCAAGTCGGTGCCTTGCACCTGGTAGCCCGCCTTCTCGAACGGGCCGACATCACCCGAGCGGAAAGCTACCGGCGTGGGCATCAGCCGCACTGGCTAGTCACAGCCGACGAGCAGTACGACGACACACAGCGCCGCCAGCCAGAATGTGGCGCCGAGCGGGTGGCCTGAAGGCTGTGTCAGCATGCCCCATTCGGTCGCGGGTCAATCGTGCCAGGACGTCCTTATGCCTCGGCTCACCGGGCTGGCGCTGACCCTTCACCAAAGGTCGGCGACGTGTGGCTAATCGGACGCGACCGACTTGCGCCAGCGCTCATAGGGAACGGCGAGCAACAGGGCGGCGAGCAGGTAGAGCAGGACCGTCCCGATGACGGTCGCCTCGTGCTCCGGGAAGGCGCCCGAGGCGAGCAGGAGCGCGATGGCCGGGTGCCGGGAGACCGTGGCCGAGGCGAGCGCTCCACGGTTGCCCGGATCTGGGCCACCCAGCAGGTGCCCGACGAGCAGGCCAAACACGACGATAGCCACGGTGACGACGAGCGTGCCCTGTCCGATCACGGCCAGGATCGCCCGGCCATGAACGATGAGGAGGACCACCGCGCCTAGAAGGAGGACCACCCCACCCACCCGGTCGGCAAGGGCCACAAGCCGCGGCGCGGTGCCCGGGTAGAGGCGGGCGAGGCCCATGCCGAGGGCCAGGGGGGCCGCGACGGTGACGAGAAGCACCAGTTCCACGGCCAGGGGATCCAAGGCGGTCGCCACCCCGAACATCCGGTAGACGATCCAGATCATGAGCGGAACGACCAGCAGCGCGATGCCCGATGACAGGACCTGCAGGCCGATGACATAGTCACTCTGGCCGCCGACTGCAGCGCCCTTCTTGGCCCACGGAGGCAGCACGGGCGAGACCGCGAACCCCAGCAGCACCGCGCCAACGCCCGCCTGGAGCGGCACCAGCCATACCAGCACGAGCACGAACGCGGGCAGCGCCATGTACATCGCCGCCATGGCGCGAAGGGCCTGCGCCGGCCTGCGCAGCAGCAGCAGCGGTTGCTCCGGGCGCGTCCGGATGCCGATGGCAACCACGAGGAGCACCACACCCAGGAGCAGCACCAGCTTGAGGATCGTCGCAGGATTCAGAGTGGTTCTCTTCCGTCAGCCAAAGCTCGGGCCAAGCTGGGCCTTGCGGCACGGTGAGTATATTGCAGGAACCATGATCGGCAATCTAGACGAACTCTGACGTCGAACTGGTGAACTAGACAGCCCGATCAACCAGAGAACAGGGGCAATCATGAAGAACACACCTGCTTCCTGGCCACAACCAACATCACCCAAGAGAAGAGACGGAAATGAAAGATATCATCGAGACACGCGAGGTGACGCAAGAGACCTACTGCCGAGCTGAAACGGATCGAACGTTATTCAACGCATCGCAGCTGACTGGTGGCGTAAACAGGCTGTTCAGCTTCCGCAATGTCACACCGCTGGACAGGCAAACGGTCGTCCGGATGAACAAGGATACGCTCTACACGGTGGCCTTAGTGGATACGTCCAAGGGTGCCACCATCACGGTGCCGGAAATGCCGGCGGACCGCTATTTCTCCGTGCCGTTGCTTGACAACGATCACTATTGTCCGGGCGTGATCTATACCTCGGGTACGCACAAGCTGCCGCAGGACACTAAGTATCTTGCCGTCAATGTTCGTATCCAACTGCTGCACCCGGATGACCCGGCGGACATCGCGCTGGTCAACACGTTGCAGGATCAGTTTGTCATCAAGGCCAACAGCGCCGACCCGTTCCCGGAACCGAATTGGGACCAGAAGTCTCTGGCCGCACTCACCGCGGAATACAACGCAGAGTTCGCCACGTTCGATCTGTATCCTGACGGCTGGATGGGCAAGCGCGGAGAAGCCGATGAAACAGCCCGTCACCTGGGCTGTGCCGGCGCGTGGGGACTATTCCCGAACAAGGACGCGGTTTACATCAATTACAACGGACATCTGCCCGCCGACAAATGCCACACCGCCACCTACCAGGTGCCCGAGAACAATGCGTTCTGGCCGATCACCGTCTACGGCGCCGATGGCTATATGAAGAGCGTGAATAACATCCTCAACGCCTCGAACACGAAGATGAATGCCGACGGCACGTTCACGGTTCATTTCGGGTCGAAGGAAGCCTGCGGCGATGTGCCCAACCGCCTGGATACTTCCGAGGGTTGGAACTTCCTCATGCGCGTGTATCGCCCCGGCCGATCCGTCCTGGATGGCAGCTACAAACTGCCGGAGGCCGTCCCCTGCAAACAGTCTGACCGAGAAGAATCATGAACGCGACTGCCACTACCCACGCAGCGGAAGAATCTGCAGAGCAACTCGCCGCACAACCGACGGCGTCCTGAAGCAGCCCATCGCTGCGAAGCGAGACCGTCATCGGGCCGAACGGCGCGGTCACCACGCGCGCCGCGCTGCTCGCCAACGAATACTGGGGCATCGGCGAGACGAAACGCGTCGAGCGGGTCACCGACGGCGTGTATGCGATGCGCGGCTGGGGCCTTGCGAGCAGCTTCGCGATCGAAGCTGCAGGCGGCTGGATCATTGTCGACACAGGGGAATCCACGCCGGCAGCGGCAGAGATGCGCGCCAAGCTTGAGGAAACTCTCGGCCGCAGGACGAAGGTGGCCGCGATCCTCCTGACCCACTGGCACTACTGCGACGGTACTGGCGCGTGGCTCGACGAGGGCACGGAAGTCTGGGGGCACGAGCAACTCGATCGCAACCGAAGCGCTTCGACCGGCATCAGCGTACTGAGCGGCACCTACCAGGCACGAGGGGCCGCCCAGTTCGGCGTCTTTCATCCGCCAAGCGGTCCCGATGCATTTCCGAACACGCTGGGCTTCACGCCTGAAAAACTGCTGGCCGGGTCCAGCTACCAACCACCCACGCGGCTCTTCGCCGACGGGCGCGTAATCGACATCGTCGTCGCCGGCGAGCGGGTGCAGGTCGCTCCTAACCGGTCGGACACACCCGACAGCGTCGGCTTCTATTTTCCGCGCAAGCGCATGATCGTGACCAACTTCATGGCGCCGGGCGGCATCTACAACGTGTATTCGCTGCGCGGCGGTTCGTATCGCGATCCGGCGCTGTTCATCCAGGACGCGCGCTGGATCGAATCGAAGAACGCCGAAATCCTGCTCGACCTCAACGCCCCCACCGTCAAGGGGGAAAAAGCGGCGCGCGACGCGATCCAGCGCGCCGTCGACCAGGTACAGCTGATCCACGACCAGACGATGCGCCAGATCGCGCACAGTCGGGACGGACGACAGGCGGCCGAACAGGTATACATGCCGCGCCACTTGCGTGGCGACTGGGAGAACTACGGCCAGGTCGAGAGCAACGTGCGGCAGGTCTACAACGGCGTCATCGGCTGGTTCGGCGGCGACGTGTACGACATCAACCCCCTGTCCGGGAATGAGGAAGCGGCGCGTAGCGTGCAGATGATGGGTGGCCCCGCCGCCGTGCAGAAGGCCGCCGCAGACGCCAACGCTCAGGGCGGGTTCGCTAACTGGCGGTGGACTCTCAAGCTCACGTCCCTGCTGCTGGAGCTCGATCCGGGCGACGCCGAGGCGCGCAAGCTCCGGGCCGCGGCGGCGCGGCAGCTCGGTCAGCGCACCTCATCGGCGAACGCGCGCGGCTGGTACCTGACGGAGGCGCTGCAGATCGAAGGCGGGATGCAGTTCAAGGGGCAGCCGCTGACGGTCGAGGCGATCCGGCGCTTCCTC
>CAZPJE010000291.1:0-3261 GCA_964586725.1 uncultured Steroidobacteraceae bacterium
CATGTGCGCCGATCCGCCAATGCCTGCAGCCATGACCGGGCAATCGACGCTCAGCACCATGTTCTCGCGCAGCACGAGGTCGGCCTTGCGGTAGAACCCGGCGGCGTCGTCGCAGGGCTCGTCGGTATGCGCGAGGCCCACGCTGTGCGGTCCGAAGCCGATCGCAACGTCGTAGCCGCCCTTGCGCACCGCCTCGCGTCCGATGCGGGCGATATCGGAGTAGCGCAGGCCGGGACGCAGTTGTTCGCGCACGGCTTGCCAGCCGTGCAGCATGGCGGCGGCGGCCTGCCGCGCCGGTCGGGCCGGTTCGCCGACGAAGACCGTGCGCGCGTAATCGCCATGGTAGTGACGGAAGTGGCTGACACCATCGATGAACAGCGTCTGCCCGTCGCGGATGCGTTCATCGGACAACTCGGAAGAGACGCGGTCGACGGTCAGGAACACCGCGCGATTGCCGCGCTGTGCCGCCTCGACTTCGAACAGGTGCCGCAGGTCGGCATAGCTCGCGCCGGCGCGCAATTGGTCGATCACGGCATGCACGGCGCCGACATTGGCTGCCGCGGCGCGGCGCATCAGCTGGATCTCGAGCGGCGATTTCACGAGGCGGATCGCCCGGAGGATGTTGTCGGCGGCGACCAGCGTGCCAGGATGGCCATGTCGCTCGCAGACGGCGGCGATCACCGGGTGGTCGAACGCGATACGTCCGTGCCACAGGCCGAGCGCCCGCATCGCCTGCACCAGCGCGGCGCCGGCGTCACGAACAGTGCGTCGCTCCTGGGAGAGGCGCGCGAGGGCCGCGTGCCGTCGTTGCTCGACGCGCGTCAGCGGCGCGAGTCCGGCGTCCTGGATCAGGCTGAACTCCGCGACCGGCGGCGCATCGCCGCTGTCGCCCGCGTCTTCGTAAAGCCAGGTCTCGAGCTCACGCTCGAACTGGCCGTCCGCCCAGGTGTAGTAATAGATGAAGCGCGTCGTGACGAAACCCGGGGCGCGGTCCGGCCGGCGCGACAGCAGCGCGAAGCTCGAGGGCGGCTGTCCGGCGCGGGTGTTGGCAATTTGCGGCCAGTAGCCCAGGGCGTGGAACACGTTCAGCGGGTCGCCGACGACCAGGCCTTCGAGTTCGTGCTCCGCCATGACTTCCCAGGCCCGCTCGAGGTTGAGCGGGCCAGTGCGGCGCAGCAGTCCGTGCAGCAGGGCGTCTTGGTCGGTCACTGGCATCGCCGGTTCGATGAGTCGCGCGTGGATATCGTTAATGGACTCTATGGCATGCAGGGGTGGACGGATAGCCGCGGAAGCGTTGCATCGGCTCGCCCATTGAACCAATACTGGAACGCATGCTGACACTGGCGATCGGCCCATGATCGAGCGCGCTTTCGTGACCCTGTCCGAAGGGCAGATGCATCTGCGCCGGATCGCAGGCGCAGCGCTGCAGTGCAGGCCGCTGCTGCTGCTGCATGCCTCGCCCGTGTCGTCCGCGGTGCTGCAGGGCCTGATGCGGGCACTGGTCGAGGCGGGCCACCACGGTGACCTGATTGCCCCGGACACGCTGGGCAATGGCGACTCGGCGGCGCCCGCGGGTGAGCAGCCGGACATCGCCTATTTCGCTGACAGCAAGCGAAGGCTCATCGATGCGCTCGGATACGAGCGGGTCGACATCTACGGCGGCCATACCGGCGCACGGATCGCCTGTGAATTCGCGGCGGCGTTTCCCGACCGGGTCGGCCGCGTGATTCTCGATGGCATCATGGAGTACGACGCAGCCATGCAGCGCCTGGTGGTCGAACGCTACGCGCCGCGCGTCGCGCCCGACGAGTATGGCCGCCAGTTCATCTGGGCTTTCAATTTCGTTCGCGACCAGGCGCATTACTCCCCTTACTTCATGCGCGATGCCGAGCACAGGCTCGCGGGAGCGGTGCCCGATCCGGCGACGCTGCACCGCGCCACACTCGATGTGCTGAAGGCGCTCGACACGTACTCCAAGCCTTACATCGCCGCGTTCCAGTATCCGGCATACGCGCGAATGCAGCAGGTGAGGGCGCCGGTGCTGCTGTTGCGCCCGGATGCGGAGTTGCCCTTGCTGAACGCCGCGATCGATACCGCCATGAACCGATTGCCACGGGCGCGAGTGGCGCGCGTGGCACCGGGCGATGTGGCCAAGGCTGCGGCGATCGCCGCCTTCCTCCGTGAGGAAAACGCATGACGATGCCGCCGCGCAGAGTGTTTCTGGGTGCGGCAGTGGCCGCGCTGGTCGCCGGACGCGCTGCGGCCCAGTCCGCGTCGCCCGCGCCAGCGCGCAGCGGCGCGGCGACTGGCGTCCTGCGTCGCGTGGTCTCGTCCGAGATCACGTCACTCGATCCGCAGCGGCCGACCGGCCAGGTCACGACCGACATCGCGGCCGAGCTGTTCGCCGGTCTGACCTATTACGATCGGGTCGGGCGACTCGCGCCGGGTTGCGCGCTGTCCTGGCAGGCCTCGCCAGATGGACTGGTCTGGACCTTCCGCCTGCGGGAGCGTTTGCGCTGGTCCGATGGCCGCCCGCTCGGCGCGCCGGATTTCGTCTACACGCTGCGCCGTTACCTCGCGCCCGAGACCGCCGCTGCGCAGTCCGGCCGCCTCGAAGCGATCCGCGGCGCGCGCGCCGTGCGCACGGGGCGTGCGAAACCCGACACGCTCGGCGTCAGCGCGCCCGACGCGCGCACGGTACGGATCGAGCTGGAGCACCCGGATATCGAACTGCCGGCGCTGCTGAGTGCGGCGTACTGCGTGCCCGAACACGTGATCGCCGCGCGCGGTCGAGACTGGCTGCGACCGGAACACATCGTCAGCAACGGCGCCTATGCGCTCGCGCAGGCGGAGCCGGGCGCGAAGATCATCCGGCTGCGCCGCAATCCCCATTTCTACGACGCGGCGCGCGTCGCGATCGAACGCGTCGAGTGGCTGACCGGTTACGACGACCCGACGCGACTGCGGCTGTTCAAGCTGGGCGAGGTCGAGATCGCGAGCATCGAGGATTCCGGCAACCTCGCCGTGGCGCGCCGTGAAATGGCTGGATCGCTGTATTCCTCGCCCGAAGCCGCCACCGGCTGGGTCGGGTTCAATGTCACGCGCGGACGCCTGGCTGATCCGCGCGTGCGGCGCGCGTTGTCACTGGCCATCGACCGACGTCTGATCACAGACCGGGCGCGCGCGCTCGGCGAGCAGCCGTCCGATGCGCTGTTGCCGGCAGGCCTGCCCGGGCACCCGACGCCAGCGTTGCCGGACTAC
>CAZPJE010000292.1:0-1592 GCA_964586725.1 uncultured Steroidobacteraceae bacterium
CCGAATTTCGAACTGCTCGCGCAGATCGCCCGCCTGAGAAGGCTCATCGCCAGTCGCAACTGGCGAGCCGCGTACCAGGCCGCCGATGCGCTCGAGCGGATGCAGTGGAGGTGTAACGCCTGACGCCGCGCCCGCGGCGTAGCGGGCGGTCGATCCCTCAACAGTCCACCACCGAGTGCACCGGCCGTGGATCGACAGGACACAAGCCGCCAGGAGAGAGCGCCCGCGCTGCAACGCACGGGCCGTCGTAGCGAAGCGGCCCGGAAGGGGAATGTGATCGGACCCGGCTACGAGCAGGAGGCACCTGCGAACCGATCTGCGCCAGCCGGCCTCGGCAATGACGCTGCGCTGTGTGGCTCCTTGGGCATACAGGCAGGGACCACGGCCGCACTGAGCGGGTAGGGGTTCCTGCGCCGGCAGCCCGCATGAGCATGGGGTCTGGGGAGGATGCATGAGACAGGTTCTGCTGACTGGAAATCTCTCAGAGAGCGGAGGTAGCTTCGATGACCCACGGCATAGAGCAGAGGGTCGTCATGAAGATCACACGAGAATGGATCAGGGCTCATGCGACACCGAAGGGCGGGTACACCAGGGCGCAGCTGGAAGCGATCGGCGTCCCGTGGCCGCCGGTAGCAGGATGGCCGGATCGGGTGATCGGCCAAGAGATCTCCGAGGAGCAGCGCCGAATTTTCGAGCGTCAGATCGTGGACGCAAATCAGCCGAAGCTCCTGTAGCCAAGCCGGCCGCCCTCGAGCTCGCACTCGCCAAGTTCCAGCGCCGCGCACAGCAGGCGCAGGAGCGGCTGGCCCCTGAAGTTTCACGTGAAGCACCGGAATCGGCTGCTGCTGTTGCTCCTCCCCCCTTGGCAGCGGCAGTCGAGAGCGCGCCTCCCCCGGGTCCGCAGGAAAACCCGGGGGAGGCCGCGCGACTCGCGCTGACCTGGACGACTCGCCGCATGGGTCGATCGATCGTCTGGATCTCGAACTCGATCGGCGGCGAGCACTGGACGATCGAGCCGCGCCGGTTCAGCGAAGACGAGCCGGTCGAGTACTTCGCTGGCCGGGTCGGCCGGCTGGGGTTCGAAAGCATCGGGGGCGATGCGTTCGCCTCCCGGGATCTTGCGGAATCCGCCTGTGAACGCGACGCAATGCGTCGCAACGGAGGAACCTGACGATGGACGCACGCGCTGCCACGCTCGAGCTGTTCGGGGATGACAACCTTCGCTCGATGATCCACTACGCTGGGCCGGTCACCGAGGTCGCCGCCGCCCAGTCGATCTGCCAGCGCCGCAACCGGCTGCACGAGCTCGTGCTGCAGGCCTTCCGCGACCGCGGCGACATGACCGACGAGCAGCTCGAGCGCCTGGCGCAGTTCGAGCACTACGCGCCGAGCACGATCCGCAAGCGCCGCTCCGAACTGACGGACGCCCGCCTGTTCGACTCCCCGCCGATCGTCTCCAAAGGCCTGCAGGAGCGCCCCGGTCGCACCCCGATGACCATCTGGGGCCTGCGCTCATGAACCAGACCGCCATCCGCGAGACCGCGCTGCGCACGATCGCCCGCGGTCAGATCGGCTACAAGGAACTGATCCGC
>CAZPJE010000293.1:0-3465 GCA_964586725.1 uncultured Steroidobacteraceae bacterium
AGCACGCGCATGGCCTTCTCGGTCTTGATCAGCCCCGGGCAGATCACGTTGATGCGCAGGCCGAGCGGCGCGTAGGCCAGCGCGGCGGAGCAGTACATACCGTTCAGGCCATGCTTCGCGCCGCTGTAGTGCGCCTTGGAGGGCAGGTAGCGCATGCCGGCGATCGAGCTGTTGCCGACGATCGCCCCACCCCGGTGGCGCAGCATCAGCGGGATTTCATACTTCAACTGCAGGAAGTTGCCGCGCAGGTTGGTCGCCATGACGACATCGAAGTCCGTGGTGGACACTTCGTGCAGCAGCCCCGTGCCATCGGACGTGCCGACGTTGTTGAACGCGTAGTCGAGTCGGCCGTAGCGCTGGTCGATGGATTCGACCAGCGCGCGCACCTGCGCCTCGTCGGTCACATCCGCGCGCACGAACCGGGCCTCACCGCCCGCCGCGCGGATGCGCTGCTCCACGGCCTCGCCCTCCGCCGCGCGCCGCCCGCAGAACACGACCTTGGCCCCGGCCAATGCCAGGCGCTCGGCGGTCACGGCGCCCATGCCCGAGGTCGCCCCCGTGACGAGCGCGACGCGATTGGCGAAGCGGCCCGGCGCGACCGGGCTCGCTGCGGACGGGCGCGCCGCAGCCGCGGCATCGGCGATCAGCGTGGCGCCGCCGGCCATGGCGGCGCCGAGCAGCGCGCGCCGGGAAACATCGGTGTCGGTCATGGTGGCCCCCTGGCAGTGGCTTCTATTGTGGTCACGTTCCCTGCCGTTGTAGCGATGCCCCATGCAACACCGACCGTACTTCGGCTGGGAGGCGGCTACGGCGCAATGCCGTGGGTTCTCGTCGCGATGCTGACCGCGGCCGCGGTCATGCTCGCATTCTTCAGGCCGTTGCCGGACTGGAACGCCGCACCAGCGCGGCCTTGATCGGCTCGCGCAGCAGGAACAGGCACAGGCCGAGCGCCAGCGCGTGCACCCACCACAGGCCAGCCGGCGCCGGCAGCACGCCACGCTCGAGCCAGGTCTGACCGGCCGTGAGCAGGTTCACGTAGACGAAGTAGACCACCAGCACGAAGGGCACGCGCCCATAGCGTCCCTGCCGCGGCGCAAGCCGTGACAGCGGCACGCTCAGCACCGCAAGCAGCAGCACCATGATGGGTGTGGCCATGCGCCAGTGGAACTCGGCGAGTTCGCGCGGCTCGGTCGAGGTCGCAAGCTGCGCCGTCGGCAGCGTGTCGACGCGCTGGCGCGCCGTCGCTGCCGCGGACAACGCGACGGGAATGCGCTGCTCGACGAAGGTCAGCGTGCGCCACTGCGGATCGCCCGGCAGACCCTCCTGCCGCCGCCCGTTGCGCAGCGTGACGATCCACGTGCTGCCATCGGCGGTCGCCGCATAGGTCGCACTCTCCGCGGTCGTGATGGCAATCCGCCCGCTCGTCTCGTCGCGCTGCCGGATGAACACGCGCCGCAGCGTGCCGTCGGCATCGCTGCTCTCGAAATACAGCGTCGTGCGGTCGCCGAGATTGCGGAAGCGGCCCGGCGCGATGCCGCGCACGGTCGCGGTGCGCTCGGCCTCGGTGCGGATCTCGACCACGCGCTGCGACGCCTGCGGTGACGCGAATGCCGACAGCCACAGCGCGAGAGCCGCGAGCAGCACGGCGAGCAGCATGACGGGAACGTACACGGCGCGATCGCCGATGCCGCAGGCCTTCGCGGCCGTCATCTCGCTCTCGTGGTACAGGCGGCCCAGCGCGATGACGACGCCGAGCAGCAGTCCGATCGGCAGGATGATGGTGATGTTCTTGGCCGCGCCCAGCCACAGCAGATCGAACACCACCGAGGTCGGCACCTGCCCTTCGGCGGCGCGCCGCAACACGGCGACGAGCTGGTTGATCAGCAGGATCGCGAACAGCACGGCGGTGACGCCGGCGCTGGCGAGCGCGATCTCGCGACCGACGTAGCGCTGGAAGATCGTCATGCGGTTAGCATAGCGGCATGACCGCTCTCCCGCTCGCGGCCCGGATCCGCTCGCTGCATGTCTATCCGGTCAAGTCCTGTCGCGGCATCGATCTCGACGCGGCGCAGCTCGCGCAGCGCGGCCTGGCCTGGGATCGCAGCTGGATGATCGTCGACCAGGCCGGACGCTTCCTGACGCAGCGGACGCAGCCGCGACTCGCCTGCATCTCCACGGCGCTCGACGACGACGGCCTGGTGCTGCGGGTAGACGGCCAGCCACCGCTGACGCTGCCGTTCGACGCGGTGGGCACGGAGGCGGCAGACCTCGTCACCGTGCGGATCTGGGACGACACGGTGTCCGCGGCGCACTGCGGCGCCGCGACCGAGGCGTGGCTCAGCCGCGCACTCGGGACACCGGCACGACTCGTGCGCGCCACGCCGGCCACGCAGCGGCAACCGGCGGCGCGCTGGCGCGGCGCACTCGACGCCCCGGTGAATTTCCCGGATGGATTCCCGATCCTGGTCTGCAACGCCGCGTCGCTCGACGACCTGACCGCGCGCCTGCCGCAGCCGGCGGCGTTGCCGATGGACAGGTTCCGCCCCAATGTCGTGCTCGAGGGCCTCGCGGCCTGGGCCGAGGATCAGGTCGGCGAGTTGCAGACCGAGGCGGTCACGCTGCGCCTCGCGAAGCCCTGCACGCGCTGCGTGATCACGAGCCGTGATCAGCGCAGTGGCGACGCGGGCGTCGACCCGCTGCCGACGCTGCGGCAGTTCCGGTTCGACCGGGAACTGAAAGGCGTGACGTTCGGCTGGAACGCCGTGATCGAAGCGGGCGCCGGCGCGACGCTGCGCGTCGGCGAGGCCGTCAGGCTGCGGCCGCGGGTGCCGCGGGTGCCGCAGGCGACGACGGCGCCGCCGCAATGAGCTGGACCCGCGAGGTGACCTGACCGCGGAAATCGAGCCAGGCATGGTTCGCGTAGTCGTACAGCTTGCAGCGCTGCACGCAGTCCATGTACGAATTCCAGCCCAGGCGATAGGCGTGCACTTCCGCATCGAAGCGGTCGCGCAGCGCGCTCTGCGCGCGGCGCAGCGCATACATCGGGATGCGCGGATTCACATGGTGGGCATTGTGTTCCATGATGTTGTGCATGAGGCGATCGATGCCCAGCGGCAGCCGCACCTGCACCGTGGAGGTGAGGTACGCGCGACAGCGCTGCCACTCCTGGCGCTTCGCGAACCACGCGATCTTCGGATGCGTGTGGTGCACGAAGACGACGAAACCCATGATGACGTTCCACAGCGCGAACGGCACGACCAGACCCAGCATGCCGAGCAGCCAGACGCTCTGCTCCGTCTGGTGGGCCACGACCGCGACCAGCGCAGCCCAGGCCGCGAAGGCGGCAGTGACGAGCAGGCTGTCGAGCTTGTACTCGCGGCGGCTCGAGCCTACTTCCTTCTTGCTGGCGAAGAACAACTTCTTCCACCACATCTCATACAGGTAATACGCGCCCCAACCGAGGCC
>CAZPJE010000294.1:0-9270 GCA_964586725.1 uncultured Steroidobacteraceae bacterium
CCTGTGCGACATCACCGCGCACCAGCGGCCCGACCCCCGCGGGGGTACCGGTGAAGATCAGGTCGCCGGCGGCGAGTTCGAACAGCGTCGACAGCTCCGCGATGATCTCAGGGACGTTCCAGATCATGTCGGCGAGGTCCCCTTGCTGACGCAGCGTGCCGTTCACGCTGAGCGTGATGCGGCCGTGCGCCGGATGGCCGATGCGCGCCGCAGGCAGGATCGGCGACAGCGGCGCGGATCGGTCGAACGCTTTGGCGGTATCCCATGGGCGACCTTGCTGCCGTGCTTCGGCCTGCAGATCGCGCCGGGTCAGGTCGAGTCCGACGGCGTAGCCGAAAACATGGTCGAGGGCCGAGCCGACGGCGATGCGGCTGCCGCCGTGCCCGAGTGCGACGACCAGTTCGATCTCGTGGTGCAGGTTGGTCGTGCGCGGCGGGTAGGGGATGGTGCCGCCCCCCGGAACGATCGCATCGGCGGGCTTCGTGAAGAAGAACGGCGGCTCGCGGCCCGGGTCCATGCCCATCTCGCGGGCATGTTCGGCGTAGTTGCGGCCGACACAGAAAATGCGGCGCACGGGCAGAACATCGCCCGATTTTGCGATCGGTACCACCGGTGTGGCGAGGGCGGGAAACACGTACGGCACGGGGACACTCCCTGGGTCTGACGCAGTGTATGGTAACGGCTGCAACGGGAGAGATCGTGGCGGAGTCGACGCAAGCGCTGTGGGCGTGGCCGGCAACCCTGACGTCACCGGAGGTCATTACCCTGGTCGTCGCGCTCGGGGCGGGTTTGCTGATCGGCGTCGAGCGCGAGCGGCGCAAGGGCGAGGGGCCGACCCGCGCCGCGGCTGGCGTGCGCACGTTCGTGCTGGTAGCGCTTGGCGGTGCGATGGCCGCCTTGCTCGACTCGCCGCCGCTGCTGGCCGTCGGCGCGGCCATGGTCGGCGGGCTGGCGATCGCGTCCTACCTGCGCTCCCGGGAGGACGACCCCGGGCTCACGACCGAGATTGCGCTTGTCGTCACCTATCTGCTGGGCGCGCTCGCGCATCGTTCGCCGCAACTTGCAGCGGGCCTCAGCGCGCTGATCGCGCTGCTGCTGGCGGCGCGCAGCTTCCTGCATGATTTCGTCGTCGCGCGGCTCAGCGATCGCGAGGTCTTCGACGGACTGCTGCTTGCCGGTGCCGCACTCGTGATCCTGCCGCTGATGCCGAACCGGGCGGTGGATCCGCTGGGCGTGATCAACCCGTACGTGGTCTGGAAGCTGACGGTGATGGTGCTCGTCATCAACAGCTTCGGCTACATCGCGCAGCGCGTGCTCGGTCCGGGGCGTGGCCTGCCGCTGGCGGGGCTGTTCGGCGGCTTTGTGTCGAGCGCGGCGACCATTGCGGCGCTCGGTGCGCGCAGTCGCGCGCATCCGGAGTGGCTGCCGGCCTGCGCTGCGGGCGCGGCTTTGTCCAATGTGGCCACGGTCGTGCAGATGGCGCTGGTGCTCGGTGTCGTCAACCCGACCCTGCTGTGGCGCCTGGCGCCCGCGCTCGCAGTGATGGGCGTGATCGCGGTGCTGAGCGGGGCGTGGTTCTGGTCACGCGCGCAGCGGACCAATGACGGCGTGATGACGGGGCGCGCGTTCCAGCCGCGCCAGGCGCTGGTGTTCAGTGTGACCGTCACGACCTTGCTGGCCGTGGCGGCGCTGATGGAGCGGCAGTTCGGCGCGACCGGTGCCCTCGTCGGAATTGCTCTCGGTGGGTTTGCGGATGCGCACTCCGCCGCGGCTTCTGCGGCCGCGCTGGCACGCAGCGCTGCGCTCAGCGGGGAGGTCGCAGCCATGGCGGTGCTGTTGGCGGCATCCAGCAACTCGCTGACCAAGCTCGTGGTCGCTGCGAGTGCGGGCGGGCGCGTCTACGCGCAGCGGCTGGCGCCCTCGATCGTGCTGATGATCGCGGGCGCCTGGGCCGCGTTGGCCCTGCAGTAGACCGCTGCGCGCGTCAGCCGGCCGTCGCGATCGGCAGCGTCATCAGCTGCGCCCCGCGGGAGCCGCGTGGCACCGGGGTCTTGTAGCGGCCGGGCTTCAGCACGAGCACGTCGCAGGGCAGTGCATCGAGCACCGTCTCAGCCGTATTGCCGACGAAGAAGCGCTTGAGGCCCGAGCGCGACATCACGCCCATGACGGCGATCGCGGCCCGGGCGCGCCGCGCCTGCTCCGGGATCACTTCGCGCGGCGGCCCGCAGACCAGCGCCACCTTGTGGGCAGGCATCGGCAGGCGGGCGAGTTCTTCATCCAGCAGGTTGCGCACGGCGCGTTCGGTTTCGGTCTGCGAGCCGATGGCGGTCACCACCGGGCCGGAGACCCAGGCGCCGGTGACGACGACCGGCGGCGGATAGGCGTGCACGATCGTCAGCGAGCCGCGCAGCATGCCCTTCAGCGCGGCGGCCGCTTTCAGGATGTCGGTGTCGAGCTTGGCCGGCTTCGCATGACTGTGCAGCGGATCGACGGCGGCGACGATGGAGGGATGCAGGTAGGGCCTCGGACTCTTGACGATCAGTACCGGACAGGGCGCGAGGCGCAGCAGATCCCAGTCGGTATAGCTGAGGATCGCGCCGGCGATGCGTCGGCCGGCGTGCCGCTCGGCCACGATCAGATCGGCCTTGGTCTTAAGCGCGCGCCGAACGACGGCCTCGGACGGCGGGTGATCCCACTCTGCGGCGACGTTCACGTCGACCTTGTGGCGGCGCACGCCATCGGCGATCTTTTCGAGCTTCGCGCGCGTCTTGGCGACGACATCGGCCTGGTACTTGCGCAGTCCCGCGCCGCCGCCGCTGACGGCATCGACCAGCACGGTCTGCGACAGGCTATGGAACAGCTCCAGCTGCGCACCCGCGGCACGCGCGAGCTGGGCTGCCTTCTTGACGGCAGGCATGGAGCGGGCGGACGGATCCTTGATTGCGACCAGGATGCGGCGAAGCGGCTGCATGGTGTACCCCCTTGGTTGTTTCGGAATCATCCTGCCTTTGGCCGTCGACCGCCATCCGCACGAGTGCGTATGTGCGGCATGACGCCGGGAGGCCGATGCCGCTACAGTGGCGGGTCACTGAACGGAGCCAGATCATGATCGACGCTTTGCAGGGCCTGCTGGACGCGGACGAAATGCTGCTGGACGACGCGGCGCGTCGCGCGGCGTCCAGCGATGTGTACATGTCCGGCGAACTCGTCGATGCGGTGCTCGTGCCGCGCGACAAGGCACGGCTGGCGCGCGCCGTCGGCGCCGCGACGGCCGCGGGCTACGCCATCGTGGCGCGTGGCGGTGGCATGTCCTATACGGGCGGGTATCTTGCGACCGGGCCGCGCACGTTGATGGTCGACACGTCTAAGCTCGATCGCATCGTCGAAATCAACGCCACCGACATGTACATCACCGTCGAGGCGGGCGTCACGTGGAAGCGCATCTACGAGGCGCTCGCACCGCTCGGCCTGCGCCTGCCGTTCTTCGGCACGTTTTCGGGCGCGCAGGCCACGGTCGGCGGTGGTCTGTCGAACGGGGCGCTGTTCCTGGCCACGGCACGGCATGGTACGGCCGCCGACTGCATGCTGGGGCTCGAAGTCGTGCTGGCGGACGGCACGCTGGTGCGCACCGGCCAGACGGCGTTCCGCAATGCGACCAAGCCGTTCTATCGCACTTACGGGCCGGATCTGTCCGGGCTGTTCATCCACGATTCCGGCGCACTCGGCGTGAAGGTGCAGGCCACCTTCCGGCTGATCGAGATGCCGCAGCATTATGGCTATGCGTCGTTCGCGTTTGCGTCGATGCAGCAGGCGGGCGCGGGTTTGTCGGCAGTAGCACGCACCGGCGCCGCCGAGGAAGCCTATGTCTTCGATCCCGAGACGACGCGCAAGAACCTCGAGAGCACGAGCCTGACGCAGGGCGCGAAGACGCTGCTGAATGTCGTCAAGGGCGGTTCGAGCCTGCTCAAAGGGTTGCGCGAGGGCGCGGAAATGGTCGCGGGTGGCCGCAATTTCGTGCCGGAGGGCGCGTATTCGCTGCACATCGTCGTGGCAGGCCGTACCGAATCCGTCATCGAGGCCGAGCTTGCCGCCTGCCGGCATGCCTGTGAATCGGCCGGCGGCACCGAGATCGTCAATTCGATTCCCAAGGCGGTGCGCGCGAGCCTGTTCCCCGCGCCGGATGGCGTGCTCGGGCCGAAGGGCGAACGCTGGGCTGCGCTGAATGCGAAGGTCGCGCACTCCGATGCCAACCGGATCATGGCCGCGAGCGAGGCGGTGGTGGCGCGGCACCGCGAGGCGATGCGCGAGCATGGCGTCTGGATGAGCCACCTGCTGATCGCCATCAACAACCACGCTTTCAGCTTCGAGCCGGTGTTCCACTGGTTCGACGAGTGGTTGCCGATCCACGAGCGGATGCCGAGCCCCGACGTGCTGGCGAAGCTCGAGCGGCCGGCGCCGAATCCCGCCGGGCGGGAGCTGGTCGCGCGCGTCCGCGCAGAACTCGTGCAGGTGTTCGCCGACATGGGCGCCGCGTCGAACCAGATCGGCAAGACCTACCTGTATCGCGAATCGCTCGATCCGGCGACGGAGCGGATCCTCACGGCATTGAAAGGGGCGGTCGATCCGCAGATGCAACTGAACCCGGGCGCGCTGGGCTATCGGCGCAGTTAGCGCGCCTGCGCCTGCGGCTCAGGCCTGGGCGGAAACGACCGATTGGCCGCGGCTGGCCGTGACCTGGCCCTGCGGGCCATACAGGTTCGGGGTCGAGCGTTCGCCGGTCAGCACGTTCAGCAGCCCCTCGACGCGACGCATCCGCGCGTTCACGAGGGCACCGTTGCGATCGTTCAGTTCCCGGCAACTGCGGGCATGGGTCAGGGTCGCTGCCCAGCGGGTCTTGAGCTCACCGCGCGGATCACACTGCGTCAGCAACTCGTCGAGCGCCGCCGCACTGTCGCTGCGACCGAGCAGGCGCAGCAGGCCGCGCCGTTCGTCCTGGACGCGCAGCAGAGTGCCCATGCAGATCTGGCGTGCTTCGCACGCGTCCTCGAGCACTTCGGCGCTGCGGTTCGCGACCAGCAGTTCGTGTTCGCGCTGGAGCAGCTGCACGAGGTCAGAGAGCGTGGCGCTCTCCTCGTCGATCAGTCGGGAAAGTACGTCCCGGCAGTCATGCATCTCCACGCGTCAACGCTCCCGGCGTGCCGCGGCGGAGAACTCCTGGTCCATGCGGATCAGGCGGTCGGCGATCTTCTGCGGCTGCACGGCGTAGCGTCCATCGTCGATGTCGCGCGCCACTGCTTCGACGCGCGCCTGGTCGACGACGGGCAGCGCAGCGATGGCCTTCTCGAGCGAGGCAAGCTGGCGCGCGCCGTCCGTGATCTGCACGCCGTCGCGTACGCCCGTCGAGCCCGGCTCGTTCGAGTCTGGCGAGCGGGTGCGCGCGACGGGCTGGGGGCCGCCGACCGGTCCCAGTCTGGTATCGACACCGTTAATCTTGTTCGACATGGTTCGCTCCTCGCGACCTCGGTCTCTGTATCGGCCGGATCTTGCCGCCCTTGAGGGCCTGTTCAAACTCGGTCACGGGCCGACCCTGACGATGCCCACATTATCGACGACACCCTCGACAATCTTGAGCGACTCGGGCTGCTGCACCCGGACCCGTTGCCCTGGTGCCGCATCCGCCAGCGCCCGGCCACTCGACTCAACGCGAAATCCCGTGCTTTCGGCCCGCACGGTGACCGTTGCACCGCGCAGCACCACCGGGGCCGGTTCCAGTGCATCGCGCGCCAGCACCTGGCCCGCAGCCACCGGACGCCGCAGACGATACGCGTTCAGCGGCTCGCCTGATTTGACGTAATTCTCAGAAAGGCCCGGGAACCTTCGTTGTTGGGGTGCGGCGTCCGCGCTGCCCACCGTGGCGCCGCGCGGCAGGTTGCGGGTCGCGACCAGCACGGGCGCCTCGGTCTCGATCCGCACCGGCACGAACACGGTCCAGCTGACCGGGGTCTGGCAGGACACGCGCACCAGTGCGCGGCCGCGGGCAATCGCGTTGCTTTCCAGGCGACCGCTGGGCTTGGCATCGCAGCGGCCCAGCTGCAATCGCGGGTCCAGCGGTTCGGCGATCACGCTGGTCGTGCTGCCGGCGGTGGCGGGCGTTGGCAGATACTGCTGGACCACCGCGCGAGCCACATCGGCTGGATCCTGCGGCGCGTCTGCTGCGGCCTGTGCGGCAGTGCCCGCCAGCAACGCCGCGGCGACGCCGACCAGCGGCGCGCGCCGCAGGCGATGCGCGCATTCCGATGTCATTTTCCCGGCGCTTCTATTCAACATGGGCAGGAAAGAGCAATAGGCGTGCCATGCGCTCAAGTTCGCGCGGGCCGTTCCGATACAGCGAAGCAGACAGCCAGTAGTCGCTGACCAAGGCTGCCGTCGGCCGCTGGCGGCCAAGGCCTGCCGAGCGACCGTGCGCCAGTTCCTGCAATCCGGCGTCGACCTGTCGCCGACTGTGCGACACGTCACGTGAATCGCGGCCGCGCCACGATGGCACGCGCCTTGCTCTGTTCCTCCGCGAGTCGGTTCGCTGACGGAGGAACGCATGTTCGATATCAATGCCCATCTTGGTGTGCACGCGCAGGCGCTGCAGGTCCGCTCGACCCGCGCCGAGCTCATCGCCAACAACCTCGCGAACGCAGACACCCCTGACTACAAGGCGCGCGACATCGACTTTCGCGCCGCACTCGCCAATACCGGTGCGTCGCAGGGCGGCGTGCAGCTGGCCACGACACGGGCCAATCATCTTGGCGGAACCGGACTCGGCGCCGGCGGCACTGCCGCCGAACAGTATCGAGTGCCGCTGACGCCTTCGCTCGATGGCAACAGTGTCGATGTGCAGGTCGAGCAGGCCGCGTTCGCGGAGAACTCGGTTCGTTACCAGGCGACGTTGACGTTCCTGAACTCGCGCCTGCGCGGCCTAATGACCGCCATTACCGGCCAGTGATGCAGCGCCGCGTCGCACCTGAGGAGGTGATCGTCCCATGAGCAGTTTCAAGGTCTTCGACATCTCGGGTTCCGGCATGGCGGCGCAGTCGCTGCGCCTGAACACGGTCGCGAGCAATCTCGCCAACGCGAACAGCGTCTCCGGCGATCCGAACACTGTCTATCGGGCACGCCACCCGGTCTTCGAGGCCGTGCGAACCGCGCTCGGCGGCGACGGCTCGGGCGCGGCGGTGCGCGTGAGCGGCATCACCGAATCCGACGCGCCGGCGTTGGCGCGTTACGAACCCGGCAATCCGCTCGCGAACGCCGAGGGCTATGTGTTCGCGCCGAACGTCAACGTGGTCGAGCAGATGGTCGACATGATCTCGGCATCGCGCTCGTTCCAGAGCAACGTCGAAGTCATGAACGCTTCCAAGGAGATGCTGCTGTCGACGCTGCGTCTCGGGCAGTCCTGAGGAGTCTGAGCGATGCCAGTCAATGCAGTGAATGGTCCCACGAGCTTGAGCGCGGCCACCAGCGCGGCGACGCGCAACCAGGCCATGGGTCAGGACGAATTCCTGAAGATGATGCTCGCGCAGCTCGAGAACCAGGATCCGCTCAAGCCGCTGGATCCCTCGCAGTTCCTCGGCCAGCTGGCGCAGTTCAGCACCGTGACCGGCATCCAGTCGATGCAGTCGTCGCTCGAGCGGCTCAGCGGCACGCTCGGTTCGTCGACGCTGCTGGAAGGGGCGAGCCTCGTCGGCCGCGATGTCCTGTCTTCGATGGATACCGCGCGGCTCGGCGCGGAAGGCGGCGTCAGCGGAGCGATCAACGCGCCGGCGGGCGTAGGCGGCCTGCGCGTCAGCGTGCGTGACCTGTCGGGTGCGCTGGTTCGCAGCTTCGACGTGCCGCCAGGCGCGGGGCTCACGGACTTCCGCTGGGATGGCCTCGACTCGCGCGGCGAACGGGCCCCCGCCGGCACCTATACGTTCGATGCGGTCGGCCGCTATGGCAGCAGCGAGCAGTCGCTCGGCGTGCTGCTGCAGCAACGCGTCAACAGCGTCACGGTCGACGGCGCCGCCGGCGGCCTTACTCTCAACACGACGGGCGGCCCGGTGTCGCTCGCCAGCGTCCGCCGCGTCATGTAAGCGGCGGCATTACCCAGGAGTCACACATGGCATTTCGTCTCGCTCTGTCAGGTCTCAACGCGGCGTCCACTGAACTGTCGGTCACGGCGAACAACATCGCCAACACCCAGACGACCGGTTTCAAGGGTTCCCGGGCCCAGTTCGCCGAGGTCTTCTCGGTGTCCGCGCAGGGCGTCAGCAGTTCGGCGATCGGCAATGGAGTGCGTGTCGCGGACGTCGCGCAGCAGTTCGAGCAGGGCAACATCGACTCGACCGGCAACGCGCTGGACCTCGCGGTCAGTGGCCAGGGCTTCTTCGTCGTCAGTGAAGGCGGCGGCCTGCTGTACTCGCGTGCCGGCGCGTTCCAGGTGGATCGGGACGGCTACGTCGTCAACAGCCGCAACCAGCGCTTGCAGACCTACCCGCCGACCCCCGGCGGCGGCTTCAACACCGGCGCGCTGTCGGACCTGCGGCTCGTGACGACCGAGAGTGCGTCGGCCGCGACCACCAACGTCGAGGTCGTGCTGAACCTGCCGGCGAACGCCACGCCGCCGCCGGTCGCGCCGTTCGACGTCGCGAACCCGGATACCTACAACCATTCCACGTCGATGACGATCTACGACTCGCTCGGCGCGGCGCACACCGCCACCGTGTACTTCTCGCGCACGGCGAACACCAACGAGTGGGAGAAGCGCCTGTTCGTAGACGGCACCGCGGTTGGCGGCGCGCAGCTGCTGCAGTACTCGAACACGGGCACGCTGACATCGCCTGCCGGCGGCCAGATCGCGTTCCCGCCGTACACTCCGGCGACCGGCGCCGCACCGCTGACGCTGAACTACGACCTGGACACGACGACGCAGTACGGCGGCACGTTCGCCGTCAACGCGGTCGTGCAGGACGGCTACACGACGGGTCGCCTGATCGGCATCGACATCAACGAAACGGGTGTCGTGCAGGCGCGATTCACGAATGGACGTTCGCAGCCGCTCGGGCAGGTCGCGCTCGCGCAGTTCTCGAACCCGAACGGCCTGCAACAGCTTGGCGACACGAACTGGGGCGAGACATTCACGTCCGGCCAGGCTCTGCGCGGCGTGGCCGGCAATGCCGGACTCGGCCTGATCCAGGCCGGCGCGCTCGAGGCATCGAACGTCGACATCACCGAACAGCTCGT